>CBDUPS010000106.1:0-5845 GCA_965369155.1 uncultured Spongiibacteraceae bacterium | reverse complement strand
CCTGTACCTGTCATTCCTGTATTGGTTAGTGCGGCATTACCCATTGAGCGATTTGGTAACGATGAGCAGAAAAAGCGTTTGCTTACCGGTGTGATTGCTGGGGATACATTAGTGACAGCGGCCTTATCAGAAGAGCTGAATGCCTCACCGGTTAATGCTAAAACACAAGCGGTGGCTGAGGGTGATACATGGCGACTTACCGGTAAAAAAATGTTTGTACCTTTTGCTAATCGTGCAGAGCGTATTTTAGTAACCGCTCTATCTGACAATGGCTTGGGTGTGTTTTTGTTAGACCCAAAGGCTACAGGCGTTACCTTAACCCGTGCAGTATCTACCACTAGAGAGCCTTGGTATCAAATTGATTTAGACGCAGCAGTGGTTACTGCAGAAGATGTGTTAGCGATGCCCGGCGAGGGAGAAGAGGTTGCTAAGTGGGCAGCAGAGCGCACTATGGCCGCTCTTTGTGCTATGCAGGTGGGTGTGGCTGATAAATCCATGCGCATGACAGCCGCCTATACCTGTGAGCGTGTTCAATTTGATGTGCCTATTGGTAGCTTTCAGGCAGTACAGCACAGAGCGGCAGACTGTTTTATTGATATTGTGTGTTTAAAATTAACTACCTATCAAGCCGTGTCGTTACTTGAGGCAGAAAGAGATGCTACTACTGAAGTATTAATCGCCAAAATATGGGCGGGGGATACCGGTCACCGGGTGAGTTATGCCTCGCAACATTTACACGGTGGAACGGGCATTGATAAAGACTACTACCTATGGCGTTATTGCTTGTGGGCTCGTCAAATAGAGATGACATTAGGCGTCTCTAGCGAAATAACCGCGGCATTAGGCAATCGTGTTGCCGCTGGATTGGCATTTGCGGAGTAATATCGGTTATTAAATGTGCTGTGGGGCGAGATAAATACATTCGCCTTGCAGCTAAATTTACTTTAAAATGCCCGCCGGTTGACTAAAGGAATTAGCCGGTTATGTTGTTTAACTCCCCTATATTTATCTTTTTATTTTTACCTGTGGTTATTACAGGTTATTTTCTTCTTAATAAATTTCGTCTTATTGTTGCCGGTAAGGCTTGGCTTGTTTTAGCGTCACTATTTTTCTATGGCTGGTGGAACCCTTCATATCTCACATTAATTATGGCTTCTATGGTGGTGAACTTTGCCGTAGGAAGCTCGTTAAACGAAAGCAAGTTAAAGCATCAAAAGTACATTAGCCGTAAAGCTATCTTAACGGTGGGTATTATCTTTAACTTAGGCTTGCTAGGGTATTATAAATACGCTGACTTTTTTATTGGAAACACCAACTGGTTATTCTCAAGCAATATCCCGTTATTAAAGCTAATGTTGCCCTTGGCGATTTCATTCTTTACCTTCCAACAAATTGCCTACTTAGTTGATTGCTATAAAGAAAAAACCTTGGAGTATGATTTTTTAAATTACTGCTTGTTTGTTACCTTTTTCCCTCAATTAATAGCAGGGCCCATCGTTCACCATAAAGACATGATGCCGCAGTTTGTAAGGCCTCGAAATTATCTAGTTAACTGGAAAAACCTCTCCTTAGGCTTATTTTTATTTAGCATAGGGTTGTTTAAAAAAGTCTACATCGCCGATAACTTTGCAGAAGATGCCAATATAGGATACGGACAAGCCGAGGCGCTAACCTTTTTAGATGCATGGGCTACCAGTTTAAGTTATACCTTTCAGTTGTATTTTGACTTTTCAGGTTATACCGATATGGCATTAGGTGCGGCCTTAATGCTTAACATTAAGCTACCATGGAACTTTAACTCACCTTATAAAGCCGTCAGTATCCAAGACTTTTGGCGACGCTGGCATATGACGTTATCTCACTGGTTAAGAGACTATCTGTATATTCCCTTAGGTGGTAATAAAAAAGGTGAGACACGTACTTACATTAATTTATTTATTACCTTCTTATTGGGCGGCTTATGGCATGGAGCTGGGTGGCCGTTTGTTATTTGGGGGGCGTTACATGGCCTTGCAACAACAGTACATAAAGGTTGGCAAACTCTAGGCTTTAAAATGCCCCGTTTACTTGCCTGGTTTACTACCTTTTTGTTTGTGCATTGTGCATGGGTGTTTTTTAGGGCTGAGAGTATTTCTCAGGCTTGGTCTATTTTAAAGGGCATGGTGGGAGCTAATGGTATTTCTTTAGGGGATACAGCAAACATTATCTCACAATATGCGTGGTCTGTTCCGCAAGAGTTATTAGTGTGGGATAGTGGGGTACTTAATCGTATTGTTATTTTTGGTTTGGCCGCATTTTTACTACCTAACTCCATACAAATGATGCAAGGCAAAGGTTGGCTAGGATTTAAATCAACACCCATAAAAGCTATTTTTTTGGGGGGGATTTTAGGAACGGCACTTTCTATTATGCTGGTTTCAAAAGGCTCAGAATTCCTTTATTTTAACTTCTAGGCTGTTTATGAAATATCGTTGGTTTTTTATTTTTTCTCTTACGATTGCCTTGATTCCTCTTTTAAAGACGCCTGTTATTAATGGCTATGTCGATTACCATCGAGTACTACACAACGATTATCACTACACCTATCCCGGAGATTTTGAAAATAGAGTCTATCTAAAGGCCAGATGGCTGTTAGAGACCAAAGGTCAGTATGACTCTATTATTTTTGGATCCTCACGGGTTATTGCGGGGTTTTCATGGGGGGCATTAGGGAGCGGTTGGGCAAAACATGATGTGTCTGGTGGCTTACCTAAAGAAGGGTTAAACACCCTACAAGTGTTATTACAGAACAAAGCACCTTTAAAAGAAGTTATTTTAACCGTTGATGACTTTAATATTTATTACCAAAGTCGACAAAATGAGAGTGACTACCGATATCGCTTTTACCCCAAAACATGGGTGGAGCGAATCGATTTACTCTATTTTTATTTGTTTGAAAAGGTCACGGGCAAAGTAGAAAGAGCGCTAAAGGGAGAGACGCCCTTACAAAAGTACGAAAATATAACAGGGGATTTAAGCGGAAAAGTCACCTTTGATAGTTATGAAGAGCATGAAGAAACCATAAAAAAAATGGATGCTTGGGATAAAGATATGCCATTTAACTATGAGGCCGATGTTGAGGGTGCGGTTAAATCGATTGTCGATTTTGTTAGGCTTTGTGAAGAAAACGATATCAAAGTGACGGTTTTAATGACACCTAGACACTATAAAATTCTTTATTCTCGAGATTTTTATGATATGGCTCAGTTTCGCTTACAACTTGCAGCACAAGTGAATTACTGGGACTTTACCAATTTAAAATCAGGGTACTGGAAAGACAATCATCTGTGGTCAGAAACATCGCATTTTGGCACTGAGCTTGGTGATTTAATTCTTGAAAGAGTAAGAGGTAATACTCCAGAGTCTTCTTTTGGTATGTTAGTTAACTCAGATAATGTTGATGACTTTGTTAAAGATCAGTACCAAATACTGGCAGAGAATTATCTTAAAATAACAAGCTATGATTCAAATACCTATATCCATGATAGCTATTTATCACCGTGGCAAACTGTGGGGTTAACTGATCCTAAAGCAAAGCATATAGCTGAAAAAGATGCCGCGGTAATGCAATTAAAAATCCATGCAAATGAAGAAATAAAAACCTCATGGTTTTGTCATAACCAAGAAATAACTTTATATTTAAATAAAGGTGAGAATACGCGCTTTCTTCCTTGGGACGCCTCATGTTTAGCAGAGAATAAAAATTTAGATATTCAGTCGGTTTTAGTGGCAAAGGTTAATAGCTATTACTCTATCAAAAATAGTAATCTTCGTTAGAGTGTAAATGGCACCATTTAATTGAGCTGTTTTTGTATGGGTGTAACCTGTGTTTTATCGTTAGCAGGTTCAGGTTTTATACTTTAATTTTTAAAACGAGTTTTTATGTCGCATCGCATTTTTTTTATTGTTGCCCTTGTAGTATGTTTTTTGGGAGTCTCAATATTTCCAGTTATTAACTTATATGTTGATTCTAGTCGGGTGCTTACCAGAGACTTTGATTACTTTTATGGTAATCAAGCTAATCATGTTTTTTTAAAAGCAGCGTGGGTTATTGATAATCCCGATAAGTATCATTCTTTTATTTTTGGATCATCCAGAGTTGATGCAGGCTTTGCATCTAATGATTTTCCAGATGGCTGGTTTAAAATGAGCCAACCCGGAGGTCAACCCAAAGAACATGTACATAATTTAAAAGCGCTTTTAGCCCATGAGATAAAAATAAAAGAGGTATGGTTAACCTTAGATGATTTTGATATTTATATAGATCGGGATCTTGTTAATGACTATAAATTACGACCATACCCAATAACACTAGAAGAAAAAGCCAGCTTTTTATGGTTTTACTTATTCAGAAAGCCCAAGAAATTTGAGCGCAGTACAGTGCTGGGTAAACATACTTTAACAAAAAATAACTTTATTCATGGGTTTATTGAAAAGGAAGGTATTGAGCTTGAGTACTCTTCCTATGCAGAACACGATGAAATGATTCGATCACTTAATGCGTGGTCATGGGATTTAAGTTTAAAAAACAAAGCCGATATAGATTCAACGATATCTTACGTTGAAGAAATTAAAAAACTTTGTGATGATAACGGAATTGAATTAAAAGTTATCATGACACCAAGGCATTACAAAGTTTTATATGTGCGTGACTATTTTAATATGGCAGAGTTTCGCCGTCGTTTAGCTCAAGTAATGGCCTATTGGGATTTTTCTGTAATAACTTCAACATCGTATTGGAAGGATAATCACTATTGGTTGGAGACCTCGCATTTCACTACAGATATAGGGCGATTGATGCAGAATCGTATCGAAGAGGGTAGTCTTAATACAAAATATGATGATCAGTTTGGTGTATTGATAACCCCTAAAAATGTAAATACGGTGTTAGCAAAAAACTATGAGACGTTACTTTCTGAATTACCCGCCATATTAAAGTACGATCCTAATACTCGTATTGATAAGAGCTATTTAGCTGAGCCTAAAACGGCGAGTACGACAATAGAAACCGAAGGCTATTCATTTGCTATCGCGCCCTTAAAAGAGCAGGTTATTTTAACGGTGGCATTTAACAGCATAGAGCCGACAACACTGCAGTGGCAGTGTGGTAATACATTAGTAGCCACTACAGAGGTGACGAAAACAGACATGGGTGACACGGTGCGTAACTTTCCTTGGCTGCCGGAGTGTTATCAGGATAATAAGTTAGTAGCCTCTAAAAAAGAGGCGGTATCGCAGCTTAGTGCAACATTCTCTAATGTGGTAAACCCCAACCGCATTCACTAAAAATAACACTAAGATAAAATACGCTTTTTCTCAAAGTCGTACTCTTCTTGTGATATGGCGCCTTTGTCAAAGAGTGCCTTTAGTTTTTCAATTTGCTCTAAGCGGTCCATGTCTTGCTGAACGGTATTTGGAGTAGGATCTTTTTTGGATTTATAGCCAAACCATCCCCCAATAGTGATGATTATTTTTTTGATGCCACGCCATAGTTTTGGTAATAACCAAATGGTGAGTAGAATAAAAATAACAAGCAGAATCAGGAATGCCACCGGGTGATTCATTGCAGCCCATAAGCCTGCAATAACAAGAATATCTTCTGAAAAAGAAGCGGTCCAATTACTTACCGGCTCTGGCGAGGTGTTAATCAGCAAACGGCCACCTGCTTTAGTGGCATGAGATGTTGTCGCTAAACCACCACCAATAATAGCTGCTGCTAACGTTAAGGCTGCTGAAGCCTCTCCTGCCATGCCTGCGGCTAAAACGGCTCCTGCTGGAATCCTTATAAAAGTATGTAGGGTATCCC
>CBDUPS010000105.1:0-5879 GCA_965369155.1 uncultured Spongiibacteraceae bacterium | reverse complement strand
TTAAGTGTGCCATTACTGGTTGAAGTAGGCTTTGGAAATAACTGGGACGAGGCTCATTAAAAGGCTCTTGTGCTAAGAGGAGATATGAGTGATTGGTGATTTTACCTAAGGTTTTTGGTGTTTATCACACAATATAAAAAATACTTTTGACTATTGAGGGAACTTTTAGCCAAAAGGATACTCTGACTTAATGTAGCGAATTGCTGCAATGGTTCATGTTCTATCTCTCTCCCTTACCAGGCATGAATCATTTTTTTAAACCCTGGCCAGTTCCCCCTAACTGCCAGGGTTTTCTTTTATCTGGTGGGAGCAATGATAGTTTAGGCTAGCTATACCACTTATTTAATTTGGCTTTTAACTCATCAAGCCCGGTTTTCTTTAATGAAGAAAAGAGCTGAGCCGATGCTAACTCGCCCCAAGGGGCTATTGTTTTCTCTACCATTAATAGGGTTTGCTTTGCTGGGCCAAACTTTAATTTATCGGCTTTAGTGAGCAAAATGTGCACGGGAATGCCTCCAGCTACAGCCCAATCAAACAGTGCTTGGTCTTGGGGTTGAAGGGGGTGGCGAATATCATTCACTAATATGAGCCCCTTTAAGCATTCGCGTACTTCAAGATAACCCTGTAGGTTTTCTTGCCACTGTTCTTTAGTACTACGGGATACTTTTGCATAGCCGTAACCGGGTAAATCAACTAAGCGCCGCTCATCATCAAGTGAGAATAAGTTAATAAGACGGGTACGCCCCGGTGTTTTACTGGTGCGACAAAGCTTTTTTTGTTGAGTAAGCGTATTGATGGCGCTAGATTTACCTGCATTTGAACGACCAGCAAACGCCACTTCAAAGCCAGTATCGTCAGGGCATTGTGCCGCTGTTTGGGCGCTTTTTAAAAACAGGGCGGATTCATAACGGATGGGATGGTTTAATTCTGACATATAAATCTACAGCGCTGTGTTTTTTGGGTTTCACCCTTTAGGCTAAAAGGGTATATAATCTCCACCCAGTTTTATGGCACATTCTACTCTTTTTCTGTTGCAACAGGTAGAACGTTCTTTTTCGGTTACAAGCTTAGTGCGAGGAGCAACAAATGAAACGTTTTCTTTTATTAGCTATTGTGGCAATTGTCCTACCGTTATCAGCAAATGCCGGTAAGGATATCGAAGCAACTTATAATGCAAGCTGCGCTATTTGTCATGTGTCTGGTGTTGCCGGAGCTCCGAAAACCGGAGACCACGCTGCATGGGATGCTCGTTTGGAAAAAGGTATGGATGCGCTGGTTAGTAGTGTACAGCATGGTCTTAACGCAATGCCCCCAACTGGGATGTGTGCAGACTGTAGCGTAGAAGACTATAAAGCATTGATTCACTATATGTATGACGGAAAAATTCAGGAATAACTGAACAAAAATATTGAGGAAGCCCCATGAAAAAATTGGCATTATTGTCGTCTTTACTGTTGTTGATGGGTACAGCCATTGCCGACACAACCAATCAACCTAAAGGTGATGCAGCAGCAGGGAAGACAAAAGCTGTTGCTTGTGGCGCGTGTCATGGTGCTGACGGAAACAGTGTTGTAGCGAGTTTCCCTAAGCTGGCAGGACAAGGTGAGCGCTATTTAATAAAGCAAATGCACGATATAAAAAATGGCGACCGAATCGTTCCAACAATGGCCGGCCAATTAGATGCAAAAACCGATCAAGATATCGCTGATATCGCGGCTTATTTTGCTAGCCAAACAGCCAGTTTAGGTGTGGCAAAAAATGATGCTGAATTATTAAAGCTCGGTGAGCAAATTTACCGTGTCGGTAATGAAGAAAAAGGTGTGGCCGCTTGTTCTGCTTGTCACTCCCCTACAGGACAAGGCAACACGTTAGCGGGTTATCCTCATTTAGCGGGCCAGCATGCTGATTATATTGCTGCAGAGCTGAAAAAGTTTCGCTCAGAAGAAGGTGGTGCTAACTCTCGTACTAACGATGGTGAAACGCGCATTATGCGAGATACGGCTTACCGTATGAGTGATAAAGAAATAGAAGCGGTTGCTAATTATATTGCGGGTTTGCGTCTATAATTAGTGACATTGGCATATTGAAGCAATCCACAAGATAAAAAAGGAATATGATATGAAGCAGTTTAATCGGTACTTAATGGTTCTTATCCTGTTGCCCTTAATGGCTTGTGCAGATAATTCATCAGAGCCAAAAACAGAGTCTGCAGTAAAAGCAGAGCAGGTAATGCAAGTTGAGATGCCTGCTAATGAGGCTACAATTACAACTGATGATGTGAATACTGCTGAAGATAAACAGGCTAAAACAGTAAGCACCGAGGCCGCATCGGTAACACGGGCGGCCGCTGAGTTTATCGAAGGCGCCTATAAAGAAGGTGTACATTACCAGCGCTTACCTCAACCGGTTGCAACAGCAGATCGCAACAAAGTAGAGGTTGTAGAGGTTTTTTGGTATGGCTGTATTCATTGTTATCAGTTTGAACCGCAGTTAGAGAGCTGGGCTGCCCAGCTACCTGATTATGTTGACTATAAATCCATGCCGGCGGTGTGGCGTAATGAGATGTTACTTCATGCACAGGCCTTTTATACGGCAAAAGCCCTAGGCGTTTTTAATACAATGCACCCTGTTTTATTTGATGCGATGAATAAAGATGGCAATAGACTGGAAAAAGAATCAAAAATAGCTAAACTTTTTGTAGCTAATGGGGTTGATGAGAAAGAGTTTGAGAAAACCTTTAATTCTTTTGGTGTAAAAAGCGCCACATCCTTAGCGAAATCGCGCCTAGCGTCTTACCGCATTACCGGAACACCTGAAATGGTAGTAAACGGAAAATTTTTACTAAGCGGTAGAATGGCAGGGGATAATACTCAAATGTTAAAAGTAGTCGATTGGCTCGTTGAAAAAGAACGCCGGGAGATGTTGAATGAGTAAAGAAAAGTTAAATAAAGAAATAATAGACAAAATTGAATATGCTTTAGAAGAGCGTAAACACAAGCTGAATCCTCCTAAAACAAGTGGAGAACGGCGCAAAAAACAAGCAATAAAAAATCGTGAATCTGAATAAACTACGACAATTTAAAAAAAGCCACTTCGTTCGAGGTGGCTTTTTTGTTTTGGCTTTGAGCTTTTTTTTCGGTGTTTCTTTTTTGGCGACGGCAGAAGAGATTAAGCCGCCCAACATTATTGTAATACTAGCAGATGATATGGGCTGGAAAGATTTAAGTTATATTGATGATAGTTTTTATGAAACACCAAATATTGATGCTTTAGCCAATAACGGGGCGTTTTTTTCACAGGCCTATTCACCTGCGCCAAGTTGTGTTCCTAGCCGTGCCAGTTTGTTAACCGGGCAATCAACTGCAAGACTCAAAACCTATATGGTTGCTACCACAACTGGTGAGGCGGATCGGCGGCGGCAGTTTGAGCAACTAACCAATCGTTTTTTTGGACCTATTCAAGATGTAAAATCTTTGGGGAATTATTTTTCAGAGGCCGGTTATCAAGCAGCATATCTTGGTAAATGGAATGTTGGTATTCATGATCGACCCAAAGATCATGGTTACCAAGAGCAATTTGCAGCATCGCATGTTGGTATGCCACAAAGCTACTTTTCTCCTTGGGGGATTAATGAGGTTAAAGCGGATAAAACCGGGGAATATTTAACTGATGCACTCACAGATAAGGCAACAGAATTTATAAAAAGACCAAAAGAGGCTCCTTTTTTACTGGTTCTTTCTTACTATGCTCCCCACGTTCCTTGGCAGGCTAAACAAGAGAAAATTGACCACTTTAGAAAAAAAGATAATTTATTCAGTAGTCATAATCCTGTTTATGCGGCAATGATTGCAGCGGTTGATGATGGGGTGGGAAAGGTTATTGAGGCGTTACGACAGTCAGAGCAATTAGAAAACACTATTATTGTTTTTGCCTCAGATAATGGCCCAGAGAGACTAACAGGGAGTGTTTACCCTTATACCGGCTATAAAAATACCGCTACAGAGGGTGGCTTAAAAATCCCGCTTATTTTTTACAGCCCCAAATATGTACCCGCTTCTATACAGAACAAGCCGGTATCGCTGACAGCATTAGTACCAACACTTTTATCCATGGCAGGTATCGTGGCGCCTGATAAAGCGTTTGATAGCCAGTCTTTTGCCGATTTATTAAGGCAAGATAATAAAAATAATGAGTTAGGAGATGATTTTTTATTTTGGCATTTTCCGGTTTATAGTCCGGGGGTAAGTGAAAAAAGTATTTGGTTTTCTTTAACACCAGTTTCTATTATTCGCCATGGCGATTGGAAGTTAATAGAGGATTATGAAGATGGAGGCTTTAAACTTTTTAATACAAAGAATGATCCGGCAGAAAAAACTAATTTGTTAAAGGTATATCCAGAAAAAGCGCGGCAGCTACAAGAGCAGTTACGATTGAAGCAGCAACAGACACAGGCTATTTTACCTAAAGCGATAACGCCGATGTATCAGAGCGATAACGCTATTAAAAAAGTGGCTGTGTATGCCAAGCAAGTATTGTTTGTAACACTAGTATCATATTCAGCATCAATTTATATGGTGGTGTTAAAAAGCGGTATTACATGGTGGGTATTACTGCTCTTAATTTTTATAGCATCCGGTATTATTGCATTAATAGTTGGTTTTTTAGGTGATAAATATTACAGGCTAATACATTAAGAGAGATGGTATGAGTATTGATTTTAGTGTTGCTAAGTGGTGTGCTTGGTCTCCAGGGGTGGAGACACAAGATGACTGGCTACTTTGGGCTAATAATAAAAAAACTATTCAATTAGAAGGAGTTCCAGCCTGTAGTTTTTTGCCAGCCTTACAGCGACGTCGTTTATCTCGTTTAGGAAAAATGGCTTTACAGGTAGCGGAAGACTGCCTACAAGGTGATGATGTTGATCATATTATTTTTAGCTCTCGGCATGGAGAGCCTGAACGAACGGAAAAAATGTTAAGGGGTATTCTTGAGACTGGGGAAATATCACCCACACAGTTTAGCTTATCGGTTCATAATACTTTTTCAGGATTATTCTCCATCCATAAAAAAAATATAACGCCCACTACAGCTATTGCCGCAGGAAAAAACACCTTTTTTACAGGTCTTGTTAAGGCTGCTAGCTTGTTAAAAACAGGTCGAGCAAAAAAAGTATTATTTGTTTTTTACGAGGAGCCACTACCAGCAACATATGAGTTTTTCGCAGATGAAAAAATAGAGCCTTTTGCTTTAGCGTTACTACTTGAAGTAAATCATAAAAACCTTATCAGTTTGCAATTTGATGTTACAGAGGAGAGCGCTAATTCTGAATGGGGGGTGTTAACATTTTTTAAAAGCTTTCTTTTATGTGAAAAAGAGAGTTATTACATTTCGGAACGCTTGCTTTGGCGCTGGGTAAATAATGATGCTACGGTTTAATTACTACTGGCGGCTGTTAGCAACAGGCTTTTGTTTTTTTTGTTTTGGCTTCTTTGGCTTTTTTTTTAGCATTACGCTCTTTCCATTACTGTATGTTTTTATACCTAATGTAAATAAACGCCAAACGGTTGCAAGGCGTATCTTAAAAAAACTATGGCAGTTTTTTTTACAAATGATGCGCGTATTAGGCATTATGGAAAGTGAGATTATTAATGCTGAACGACTAAAGCAAAGTCAGGGTATGATCGTTATAGCGAACCACCCCTCATTAATTGATGTGGTTTTTTTGGTGTCGTTAATAAAAGATGCTACTTGCATTGTTAAGCAAGCCGTTTGGCGAAACCCATGCATGGCGGCTGTAGTAAGAACAGCTCGGTATATAAGTAACGATGATTCGGTGGCATTAGTTGATGAATGCGTGGCTCGTTTAAAAGAGGGGGAGC
>CBDUPS010000104.1:0-5924 GCA_965369155.1 uncultured Spongiibacteraceae bacterium | reverse complement strand
CATGCTTGATTATCAAGCATTAAAGCACCCAGCAATGATTGCTCAGCTGCCACCGAATGGGGTGGGGTTTTAAACTCGCTTAATGCGTCTTCAAAGGGAGGTATATTAAGAGATTCAGAATTCATACTAGGTATTTTACGGTTAATTAAGCTTTGGGGTATACGCACGTTACTGTATGACGTTACCACACTCGGTGTCTAATAGTACCTGAAGATGGTAAAAAATAGAGCAAAAAAAAGCACTGACTGGCAGTGCTTTTTTTATTACTTATTATCGCTAGTCTAAAAACTATCCTGCAACAATAATTAACTTAACGCTAGTGGATACATCGCTTTCAAAACGAATATCAATATCATATTCGCCAATATCACGAATTGCACCTTCTGGCATAGCAACGTTAATTTTAGAGAGCTCCACCCCAGCATCAACAGCGGCATTAGCTACTTCTCTTGGTCCAATAGAACCAAATACGCGGCCATCTTCACTGGCATTAGCCGTAATGGTAAGCACTATATTTTCAAGCGATGCTGCTTTTGCTTGTGCTGCTGCTTTACGCTCAGCAGCGGCTGCTTCAAATTCAGCTCTACGTGCTTCAAACTCTTGTAAGTTTTTTTCGTTTGCAGGAACCGCTTTGCCATAAGGAAGTAAGAAGTTACGGCCAAAACCAGCCTTCACTGTTACTTTATCCCCTAAATTACCTAAACGACCTACTTTTTCTAATAAAATGACTTCCATACGTTTTACCCCTTAATCTCTTCTCAACTTAGGAATCGTGCTGATCGGTATAAGGCAATAACGCAATGTAACGAGCCTGTTTAACCGCAGTAGATAGCTGGCGCTGATATTTTGCTTTGGTTCCTGTAATACGGCTTGGAACAATTTTACCTGTCTCTGTAACATAAGCTTTTAGTGTTTCTAAATCTTTATAATCAATTTGATCAACACCATCTGCTGTAAAGCGACAAAATTTACGACGACGAAAAAAGCGTGCCATAGTTTAACCCTCTCTTATTCAATAAAATGGTTATTCAGCAGACTCTGACTCAGTAGAGTCTTCATCTGATGAGCTATCATCCCCTGCAGCATTATCACGACTTCTGTCGTCTCTTGCGGGGGCACTTTCTTCACGGCGATCACGACGCTCTTTACTTTCTCTCTCACCTTTCATGATAGGTGACTCTTCAGTAATGGCTTTATCGCAACGAATGATCATGTTACGCAAAACAGCATCGTTATAACGGAAACTTGTTGTTAATTCTTCCAAGGCAGCAGCAGACATTTCAACGTTCATCAAAATATAGTGTGCTTTATGGATTTTTTGAATAGGGTAGGCTAACTGACGACGACCCCAGTCTTCTTTGCGGTGAATTTTTCCACCATCAGCTTCAATAATGCCGTTATATTTTTAAACCATGCTTGAAACTTGTTCGCTCTGGTCTGGATGCACCAGAAAAACGACTTCATAATGACGCATTGTCTTCTCCTTGTGGATTTTAGAGCCCTCCTGTTGGCGACATGCCAGAGGTAGAGCAAGGAGCCTGGAAAAAAGACTAACAGGTAGCCTAGGTTTCAGGGAGGCCGAATTCTATAGGTGATAGACAGCTGATGCAAGAAAAACCGCAGCTCTCATACGCCTTACACAAAAAACGGCTACTTAGTGCGCTGGCGAACCGCTTCAAACAAACCCACTCCTGCGGCAACAGACACATTTAAGCTAGAGACTGCCCCTGCTAACGGGATATTCACTAAAAAATCACACTGTTCACTGGTTAGTCGACGCAAGCCATGCCCTTCGGCACCTAACACTAAACCAATAGGGCCAGTTAAATCTGTTTGATACAAACAGGTCTTAGCTTCTCCTGCAAAACCGGTGAACCATACCCCTTCATCTCGAAGCCATTTAAGTGTTCGGGCTAAATTAACCACCTGCACTAATGGTACGGTCTCGGCGGCACCACAGGCCACTTTATGAGCGGTGGCATTTAATGGGGCTGAATTATCCTTAGGAATAATAACTGCTGTCACTCCCGCGCCATCAGCTGAGCGCAGGCAAGCCCCTAAGTTATGTGGGTCTGTCACGCCATCTAACACCAAAAAAAAGGCCGGTGAATTTAACTCCTTCAATAATTTTTTTAAGTAGGCTTCATCTTTTAGCTCCGCCAACGCCGCCTTAAGCAAAACCCCTTGATGATTGCCTGACTCCAATGTATTTAGCGCATCACGGCTTTCTTTAATAACAGAAACACCCTGCTTTTCTGCCAATGCAATTAACTCTAATAACCGTTCATCGTCTCTACCCGCCAAAACACGCATCTCTTTTGCTGCTTTTGGTCTGTTAAGTAGCAACTCTTTAACAGCATGAATACCATGAACCCAGTAGTTATCCATCAATCATTATTGTCCTTTACCAGAGCGTTTTTTATTTGGCCGTCTTTTCCCCTTAGCAGGCGGCTTTGTGTTTTTTATCTGCTTTTTAGGCTTTTGTCCTTTATCTTTTGCCCCCCGCGATGGGGTTCCAACTAATTCCAAGTCAATTTTTCTATCATCTAAATCGACGCGCACCACTTTAACTTGTACCGTATCGCCTAGCCTAAACACTGTGCGAGTATGCTCACCCACTAAACGATGGCCCTGTTTATCGTACTGGTAATAATCTTTACCGAGGGCGGTGATATGTACCAACCCTTCAACAAATATATCTTGTAACTCAACAAAACAGCCAAACGAGGTAACCGCCGTAATAATTCCGGTAAAATCTTCTTCAACATGGTCTTGTAAGTATTCGCACTTAAGCCAAGCCGCCACATCACGGGTAGCATCATCGGCTCGGCGCTCAGCCATAGAGCAATGCTCACCTAGCTTTTGCAGTTGCCTCTCATCGTATGGATAAATATGTTTTAGTGCTAAAGGCTTAGCCCCTGTTACCCGCGTTACATGAGAGAAGTTCTCTTTACTACGAATACAACGGCGAATCGCCCGATGGACTAATAAATCAGGGTAACGACGAATTGGGGAGGTAAAATGCGTGTACCCCTCATAAGCCAAGCCAAAATGCCCTTCATTATCACTTTGATAAACCGCTTGGCTTAATGAACGTAACAGTACCGTTTGAATAACGGCTTTATCGGGGCGATCGCCGATCATTTCTAATAGCTGCTGGTAATTGCCCGGAATTGGCTTATCACCACCCCCTAACCATAAACCAAGCTCACCTAAAAACTTACGGACATCGGCTAGTTTTTCCTCTGACGGCCCTTGATGTACTCGATATAAGGCAGGAACCTCTGCACTTTGAAAAAACATAGCGGCGCACACATTAGCGCACAACATGCACTCTTCTATCAGCTTATGCGCATCATTTCGCACCACAGGAACAATACGCGCTATTTTACGATCTTCATTAAAAATAATACGAGTCTCAGTGCTTTCAAAATCTATCGCTCCACGTTGAGTACGACGCACCCGTAACACTTTGTACAAATCATGTAATGCACTAATGTGGGGGAAGATCTCTTTATGCTCAGCGATTACCGAGTCACGCCCGATTAACATATCAGCCACTTGATTGTAGGTAAGTCTGTGATGTGAGCGAATAACCGCCTCACAAAAGCTATAGTCGGTAATGCCTCCGGCTTTGTTTAAAGTGATTTCACAAACTAATGTCAGACGATCAACCCCAGGATTTAAAGAGCACAGCCCATTTGATAACACCTCGGGCAGCATCGGAACAACCATGCCGGGGAAGTAAACCGATGTCGCACGCAACTCAGCCTCACGATCTAACTCTGAACCCGGCTTAACATAGTGCGATACATCAGCAATCGCCACCCGTAATAACCAACCGGTTTTTGTCGGCTCACAATACACCGCATCATCAAAATCTCTGGCATCTTCACCATCAATGGTAACAAAAGGTAAATGGCGTAAATCGACTCGATGCTTTTTATCGCTCTCTTCTACTTCAGGGGCTATATCTGCAACCTGCTTAATAAGAGCCTCAGACCAACTACAAGGAATATCCCAACGGCGTAAAGCTACGTCGATTTCAACCCCTGGGGCCAAAAAGTCACCTAGCACTTCAATAACCTCACCCATTGCCGGGATATTTTTAGCTGGGTATCGCGTAATACGCACCACCACATACTGGCCGGTTTCTGCTTTATGAGTGGTATCTGATTTTATTTTGACATCAAAGGCAAAACGGGCGTTATCCGGCGTTACAAAAGCCATGCCGCCTTCTTGGTAAAAACGACCGACTAATTCTTTAGTACGCCGCTCCACAATAGAGGCGATAGCCCCTTCCACTCGATTTTGCCGATTAATACCCTTAATACTGACTTTAACAATATCGCCATCTAAAACACGCTGCATTTCTTTCGCATGGAGAAATATATCTTCTTTCTCTCTGTCATCAGGAATTAAAAAACCATAACCATCACGATGACCCTGTACGCGACCTTGAATTAAATCTTTATCGTGCAATACAGCAAAATCAGAGTTTTTATGCTGTTGTATCTGCCCGTCACGCACCATCGCCCGTAAACGGCGATGTAAAGCGTTCTCCTCATCCCAAGAATTAATACCTATCTGTGTGGCAATCGCATCATAAGATAATGGAATATCTACCGAGCCGAGTAATTTTAATAATGACTCACGGCTTGCTATAGGGTTTTCATAACGTTTTTGTTCTTGTTCTTTCCAGGGATCTGAAAAAGAGGTTTTTTTATTGCCCTTTGAAGGCTTCTTACTATTTGACATGTATATCGCTCAAAAATAAATTGTTTGATCATTATACGCGGGATTGACGGTAATGCAGTGGTTAGTTTTACAAAGCATCGAGAACAGCAGATTAGCAAAAAAACACTTCCAAATTTTTCTAAAAGTCACCCCTAAAAGTTCTATTTATTTTATGAATAACTGTGAACTTATTTTTTCTTTACCCAGCATCAAAGCCTGCAGCCTATCCACTCCTAGCGCTACACCTGCGCAATCCGGTAAATTAGGTAGTGCCTGTAAAAAAAGCTCATCTACAGCAATAATATCTTTACCCAAGTATTGTCTTTTTTTATTGTCGTTGATTATTCTGGCCCGCTGCTGCTCCACGTTTTGTAATTCGCAGTAACCATTGGCTAACTCAATGCCTTGATAATAAACCTCAAAGCGCTCTGCCACTTCAAAACCTTTATCATTTACTTTAGCTTTTGCCATTGCTGATTGTTCAATCGGTTGTTCGGTAACGAACAATAACTCATCAACACCAAGATTAGGTTCAATATAGTGACTCATTAATAAATCAAGTAATACATTCTTATCCGGCTCTTTACGCCACTCCTTACCCATTTTTTCTGCTGCAACTATCTGTAACTGCGTTAGGGTAATTTGATGAGGATTAAAATTTAAAACCTCTTCAAATAATTGTTGGTAGGTTATCGTTGAACTATTTACATTAGGAATAAAGCAATCAATTAATGCGGCCACCTCAGCGATCAACTCATCTAAAGAAAAACCGCAGCGATACCATTCCAACATAGTAAACTCTGGATTATGCCATTTACCTTTTTCCCCTAGCCGAAAGGCTTTATTAAGGTGATAGATGTCACCACTGCCTGCAGCGAGTAAGCGCTTCATGGGAAGCTCTGGAGAAGTTTGTAAGTAGCTTTTTTTATTTCCATCAACAAAAGTAAAACTATCTAAATAAGGGTCAGTATTGGTTGAGTGATAAAGCAAGGGGGTTTCAACCTCCATCACTTTTTTATCCATAAAAAAAGCTCGAATACCTTGCAGCATACGAGCTCTTGTTTTTAACATCTGTAGTAACTCAGACATAGCGCTTAATTTTTTACTCGGTTTTGATATTCGCCTGTACGAGTATCTACTTTTAATACGTCACCAATTTCGATAAATAAAGGAACCTTAACCACAGC
>CBDUPS010000103.1:0-5977 GCA_965369155.1 uncultured Spongiibacteraceae bacterium | reverse complement strand
GCATTGTCATGCCCATACCATGTAATAACCCAACCACCATCAGCAAGCGCAACAACTTTCGGGTCGAAATTATTCTTAGTATTAGATGTATCTATTTCGATATTTCCAGCAGGGTCTGCAGAACCATCGGCGGCAAAGCGTTGATACATGATTTCGTAATCAAGCCCGTCACTAAATCCATACCAAGTAATCACCCAGCCGCCATCGGCAAGAGCTGTAATACTTTGTGCATAATCATCATTACTGTCGGGAGCATCTACTTTTATATTTCCTGCGGCATCAGGCGATCCATCCGCAGCAAAACGCTGATACATAATTTCACTATCACTACCATCACCTTTATTATTTCCTTGCCAAGCAATAATCCAGCCACCATCAGATAATGATGTTATTGATGCTGAAACATCAAATCCATACACATTGGAATCATTAGCTAAGATATTGCTAGATAACTGCCATTGATTATTCAAAACCATTGCAGTTTCTGTAACTGTATTATTATTGCTATCGGTAATCGTTACCGTAACGGTTTGGCCATCCTCTATGCCATCGGTTGTACCCGATAAAACAAGCCCATCAACAAATTCACTGGCATCAATGACATTATCTTCGGCAATGGGTGAGTCAATTGAAATAGAGGCATGAACATCAAAGCCAACCAACTGATCATCAGTAACCACATCCCCTGCAATACCTACTGCGGTTACTTCAACCTGAACAGAGCCATCAGGGAGTGCTGATACATCAAATGCATCAGGTATGCCTGAGGTACCATCATCAACGGTTACGCTCCAACTACCCGAACTAACAACTGCTGTTGCCATGAGCCCGCCAAAACTTAAACTAACTGTAGTGCCATCTAACACACCATCAACAGAGCCTGAAATCTCTACACCAGTAGCAAGGTCAACCGCAGTAATACTCTGGATATACGGCATATGAACCGAGGTGTTGGTATCTAAAACAACCTGTGTTTGTGCTGAGGCTGTGTTGCCATAAATATCGTCTACTTCTACCGTAAGACTATAAGCACCATCGTTATGATTATTAGGAGCAAGTGTATTACCCATAACCTCATTACCATCGGTATCAAAACGCTTCACCCATAACTGATAATCATCAACTTGTGGTAACCCTGTAACCACAATATCGCCACTATCTAACTGAGATACATGTGGTGAGTATTGCACAACATTATCCATACCATCAAAAACTGCAAACTTAGAAGCCCGCTCAGATCCATCCGCATTTGAAATACTCATCCAAACTCTGTGGTGAGTTCCTGACGGATAGTAAGTAATCCATATCGTTGCCCAGCCGCCATCATTAAGTGCTAATACTTCTTGTGCATACTGGCTACCATCAACCCATGCAACAAGAGAGTCTTCAGAAGAAGAACGAATCGATCCATCCGAGTTAAAAACGGTTTCATACATTGTTTTATTTGAAGAAGAACTAATAACCCAGCCGCCATCGGCTAAGCCTGTAATATCAGCACCGTTATATATTGATCCCCCCGACTCTGGTGTTAGCGTAGTACCATCAGCGTTATAGACCTGTAGTTGGTTGCCTAAAATAATAGCCCACCCACCACTATTTAATGCAGAAACGGAGATGCCGTTTACGCCCAAACCTGTATCAATAAAACTTGGTGGCAGACTAACCGAACCATCAGCATTAAACACTTGAAAATAAGTACTATCGTTGGACTGCTCACTCCAAACAAAAACAACCCTTCCATCCGTTAATGTTGTAAGAGAGAAATTCTCTGCATCATTATCAGCAATCGCCACAGGAGAAAAAGCCGTAGAACCATCACCATTAAAACCCTGCATAAAAAAGTTGTAACCCGATGGGCTATGATGATATTCATTCCAACCCAATGCCCAACCACCGCCATCCATTGCCGTTAACGACAATGATATTTCTTCTTCCCCACCAGGTAATGAGTTAGTAATAAAAAATTCAGGAATACGAACAGTGCCATCAGCATTAAATACTTGAGCAACAATATTTTCGTCTCCATGGGGGCCTTTTATCCATGCAACCACATAGCCACCATCAGACAATGCCATTACATCATGTACATTTCCGTAGAGGCTCTCAATGGTATCTAAGATAACATCATCAGGTGCATCCTCAACATTAATAGACCAAGCACCGCTTTGCACTTCAGCCCGATACTGTAGGCTTCCTAATGTAATATTGACTATTTGCCCGTCTTCAACGCCCGTTACGGAGCCTGAGATAATGGTGCCATTTTTTTCTTCTAGGGCATCAATGATGTTATCCCCAGCAATGGGCTGGTCGATAGTAATCGTCGCTAATAAATCTAACGTTAAAGTAGAAAAATCAGTCGCTGTATTACCTGCCGCATCTTCAGTATTTACAAAAACATCAATTTGGCCGTCGTTAAATTCAAAAAAGTTAGGGGCGTTAAATTCTGGTTCTGACCCATCGGCATTAAATACTTTTTGTTTTAGCGTATGGTTTTGCTCATCCCATACAATAATCCAACCCCCATTATCTAACGCTTCAACCGTTGCTAAATTATTTTCGCTGTAATCCGTAAAGTCAGTCCGTGCTATTCGCTCGGTACCATCAGCATTAAACACCTGATATTCCGAAGGGACTGTATATCGGTGTAACATTGCCCTTCGAGTCACCATTAGCATCAAAAGCTGCTATCACTAAACCCAAAGAATTGTGCAAGTAGCTCATTACCCAGCCACCATCTGCTGTTGCTACAACCATATCTGCGATGTCACTTTCGGGAGATACATACGAATTTTCTCCCAACGACTGTAATTCAGTGATTGGCGACCCGTCTGGTGCAAATACTTGGTAATGTACCTCCGCGTTGACTTGAAAACTTTGATAAACCAAAACCCAATCACCGTTTGCTAGTAGCTCAACTTTTACACCTTGCTCAAAGTTATCAGGTGCTGGGCCTACTACCTGATTAATCACTGTGGTGGGTGTTGTGCTATTTAAAGGAACCAATGAGAAAACCATCTCAGGGTATGCTCCCCCTGTATCTTGCTCTCCCAAAATAAGCATATTGTCTCCAACATAAATAGGAGGCATTAATGGAGAGTATTCCATTTCTGGCGCTCTATTGAAAAAGCCACTGGCATAACCATCTTGATCATAAACCGTAAAGCTGTATTCGTTGTATATAAGCCAGTTACCACCATCTATGCTCTGAATTGAGTTGCTGCTATTGACATCATCAAGCATGTAACCTGAAAAAACTTTTTCAGTACCATCTGCTGTAAAAACTTTAGTAACAAAACCATGATCATAAGAGTCATAACTCAGTAGCCAATCACCATTATTAGCTAGCATTAATTTAAATGGCTGTTCTTGTCCTGAATAAATTAAATCTGCCATATTGAGCTGTTGTGCGCGAATGGTTCCGTCAGCGTTATATACATATTGATTAAAACCATTCGCTAATCCATCACTCACCACTACCCAACCACCATCAGGCAGTGTAATAACTTGCACTTCTCGATCAGCCGTAATTGGACCATCTCCAAAGGTTTTATCTAAAGCAAAAGACCACTGCCCATTATTGGCTACAGTTTGAGCGGTATGAGAATTAACTCCATCACTAAAGGTAATAAAAATCGGCTGGCCATTTTCTATGTCTGTGGTGCCACTTAATATCGGAACATCACCATTCGGTGAAAAAACGAAAAGATTATTCGGGGCAGTAACCGTAATATTGGCAACCGTATCAACGGTTAATTCCATCGTAGTCGTATCGGTTGTTGTGCTACCAACTAAAGGTGCGTTTGATACCACTTCTACTTCATAAGTATTATCAGCAAGAGAGTAACCACTTAAATCTAACGACCACTGCCCTTCGCTTACTGCTGTTAATTCTGAACTGCCACTTAAAGTAAACACATTGCCTGCAACAGTAACGGTTAATTCACTATTAGCGTAAGGGTCATAAGTGCCTGTAAGAATTGGTGTTGAATCGTTGGTATGTAGCGCATCAATGGTTGGGCTTTGTAATTCGTGATCAATAACATTAATTTTAATTTCAGTGATATCACTTAGGTTATTAACACTTTTGCCATCATCTACTTGTAAGCTAATAGTGCGAATACTTTCGGTTGGGGTGTAACTTAAGTTTGTGTAACTAAGGCTTTGCAAAACAGTTTGATAATCGCTCACAGGTTCAGAAGCTGAAAGCGTTAATACGCCAGAGGCTGTATCGAAAGAGCTTGTAATACCCAACTGGTCAACAACAGCAATAACATCTTCACCATTTACATAGCCATCAGTAATAGTGACTGTAGCCTCTGAAAACCGATAACTATTAGCATCACTAATCATTACATTCTCTGCAATTAACTGCTCGCCACTACCATCGATGTAATCAACCGCAGCGTTATTAAATACTTTAGCAAAAATATCTGACTCGCTATAAGAGTTATCCGCTTCTTGCCAAGTAACCATATAACTGCCATTTTCTTGAACGGCTATTTCTATATTGTCTTGAAATTTTAAATCGCTAGCGACAATAGTAGCCTCAGATCGTGCTGTGCCATCAGCATTATATTCACGGGCGTATACATCTTTTTTCTCGCCATTATCGCCAACACTCCAAGCGATAACAAAACCGCCGTCTTCTAAGGCGGCTACCGTTGGGTCAGAAAAAAACTGCGAGCCTGGGTTATCTCCACCTGGCATTGCTGCAAACTCAAAATCACCGTCGGCATATAGAGTAAAAAAGCTGCTATCAGCTAAAACAGAATAACGCTGAAATTGAATATCATAACCATCGGTAAAAACAACAACACAGGAATCATCTGCTAGTGCAGTAATGGCTTTTTCTTGGCCATATACAAACTCTGGGAAATCACCATTACGATCTTTACCTGCAACAAAACCTTGCAAGTTATTACCCCAATTAGCAATATAAACACCATTATCTAGTAGTGTTAATGAAGTTGATTGCGTCTGATCCCATTCACTGCCTGTGTAATATTCAGGTGTAAATAAAGGTACACCTGCTGCATCAAACTCGACAAAAAAGTTACCAATATCGTTACTTTGAGAAACGACCAAGGCAGCAAAACCACCTTCTGTTCTCGCAGCCAAATCAAACTCAAAATCAGCAATTGGGTCTGTTGGTAAAGTACGCACATCATAAGTTAGCGTACTCACATTTTGCTTAACCGCTTGATCATCAAAAACATTAAACGACAGTTGTGCTTGCTCGGCCCATGCCACAACAAAGCCACCATCATTTAAAGTTTGAATGTTATAAACAGGCTCAGCGGTATTCACCGAAATATCGGGTGTATTAGCCGCTAGTAAAGTCTCACCACCAAGGGTGGTCCCATCTTGATTATAGCGTTGCCCGTAAAACTCATTTGACGCCTCGGAGTACCACGAAACAAGATAAGTACCATTATTAAGTGCTGTTACTTTAGGGGTAGATTGATTGTAATCAACACCGCTATTAACTAAAAACGCATCACTATGAATATCTGCCTGTTGCAGGTTTATATCAGGGGCATAATTAGGCTCAAAAAAAACTTCCCCATACTCTTGATCATCAGAAAGCTCTAACCCACCTTGATTTACCAACTCATAGGCTATTACTTCTACCTCATGTTCACCTAAAACCACCAGCGCTCGTGGTGAAGGCTGTAACCCTGTTGTTGACAAGTCAAAAGCCCAGTTAGAAACCCCATCATAGGTAAATCCTACAGGCCATGTTCCTGAATCAGACAAATCATCAATAAGCCAAGTAACACCATTAAAACTAATACTTAAAGAGCTTGTATTAATCTCATCAAAAGAACCTTCTAATGTGGGTAAAGACTCAGAAGTAATAATATTAGAAACTGAGTTATAGATAGGTACAGGCATAAGTACATTCCTTGTGATGTTATTTTTAGCAGGATTAATCACATCTTACAGGACATAATTTAACCAAAAAAGCACTTTATAT
>CBDUPS010000102.1:0-6014 GCA_965369155.1 uncultured Spongiibacteraceae bacterium | reverse complement strand
AGTGTATTGAATAATGATTGGAATAAAGCCTATAAAAAATCAGCCCGTGTGGTTGGGGATGTAATTGGTAAATATCACCCCCACGGTGATTCTGCGGTTTACAATACGATTGTTCGTATGGCGCAGCCTTTTTCCTTGCGTTATATGTTGGTAGATGGGCAAGGTAACTTCGGTTCCGTTGATGGTGATTCTGCCGCTGCTATGCGTTACACCGAAATTCGTATGCAAAAAATAGCGCATCAGCTATTAGCCGATTTAGATAAAGAGACGGTTGATTGGGTGCCTAACTACGACGGTCAGGAGTTTGTTCCTAAAGTACTGCCTACCCGTGTACCTAATTTATTAGTTAATGGCTCGTCAGGTATCGCTGTAGGTATGGCTACTAACATTCCACCTCATAACTTAGGCGAAATTGTTAACGGCTGCTTAGCATTAATAGAAAACCCAGATATTACTGTCGATGAATTGATGGAACATATCCCAGGGCCAGACTTCCCCACAGGGGCAATCATTAATGGCCGAGCCGGCATTATTCAGGCTTACCGAACAGGTCGTGGGCGTATTTATATGCGTTCAAGAGCACAAATTGAGGTTGATGAAAAAACCACTCGCGAAACGATTATCGTTACAGAAATTCCTTATCAGGTAAATAAAGCCCGTTTAATTGAAAAAATCGCTGAGCTGGTTAAAGAGAAAAAAATTGAAGGTATTAGCGAGATACGTGATGAGTCAGATAAAGATGGTTTGCGTATTGTTATTGAATTACGCCGTGGAGAAGTAGGCGAAGTTATTTTAAATAACCTTTATGCTCAAACACAGTTAGAGAATGTGTTTGGTATTAACATGGTGGCCTTAGATAACGAACAGCCACAAATTCTTAATTTAAAGCAAATTTTAGAAGCCTTTGTTCGTCATCGTCGAGAAGTGGTTACCCGTCGAACCATTTATCTTTTACGCAAGGCAAGAGAGCGTGGGCATATATTAGAAGGCTATGCCATTGCTTTGGTAAATATTGATCCTATCATTGCACTTATTAAAGCATCACCCACACCTGCGGAGGCAAAAGAAAAGTTAAGCGCCCAAGGTTGGCCTTTAGGTGATGTACAAGAAATGCTATCCCGAGCAGGAAGTGATACCTCTAGACCTGAAGGCTTAGCCGATGCATTTGGTGCTCATGGTGATTTGTATTATCTCTCCCCAGAACAAGCTCAAGCTATCCTAGAGCTTCGTTTACATCGTTTAACCGGTATGGAGCATGAGAAACTTTTAAAAGAATATGCAGAAAAACTAGAAGAAATTGCCTACTTTTTAAGTATTTTAGGTGATGCCGATATTTTATTAGGCGTTATTAAAGATGAAATTAGAGAGATCTCAGAAAACTTTAACGATCCTCGCCGTAGTGAAATTGTAGAGTCTCGTCTTGATTTAACTCTTGAAGACTTAATCACCGAAGAAGATCGTGTGGTTACGGTATCCAACGGTGGCTATGCTAAAACACAACCTTTATCGGATTACCGAGCGCAGCGTCGTGGGGGTACAGGTAAAACCGCCACTGCAGTAAAAGATGAAGACTTTGTTGAGCATTTATTAGTAGCCAGTACTCACGATACTATTTTATGTTTTACCGATGCAGGTAAAGTTTATTGGTTAAAAGTGTATCAAATACCTGTGGCCAGTCGTAATGCCCGGGGTCGTCCGATGGTGAATTTATTACCATTAGATAAAGACGAAAAAGTCACCTCAATATTGCCGGTTAGAGAGTACGAAGACGATAAGTTTATCTTTATGGCCACGGCAAAAGGCACTGTTAAGAAAACGGCATTATCAGCTTTTGCACGGCCACGGAGTGTTGGTTTGCGTGCGGTTGAGCTAGAAGAAGGGGATCACTTAGTCGGTACTAAAATTACCAACGGTGATAGTGATGTTTTATTGTGTTCAAGTTCAGGCAAAGTTATTCGTTTTAATGAAAGCCATGTTCGCGCTATGGGCCGTACAGCCAAAGGTGTGCGCGGCATACGCATTAAAGATGAACATGAAGTAATAGCATTAATTGTCCCTGAAGAAAACACACGTCTATTAACGGTTAGTGAGCACGGTTATGGCAAGCGCACTAAAATGGAAGAGTTCCCTGTTAAAGGTCGTGGTGGCCAAGGGGTTATTGGTATGCAAACCAGTGACCGTAATGGTGCATTAGTTGCTGCTATTCAAGTTGCTGAAGGGGATCAAATGATCCTGATTAGTGACCAAGGTATGTTGGTTCGTTCTCGTTGTGATGAAGTGGCTGAGGTAGGTCGTAATACTCAGGGTGTACGCTTAATTCGTTTGAAAGATGGCGAAGCGTTAGTGAGTGTTGCCCGTGTACTTGACTCTGAAGATGAAGTGGATGAGATGGTTGATGGTGAGATGCCAATTGAAGACGCAGCCTCTGCAACAGATAAAACAGTAGATGTGAATGAAACGGAAGAAGATGAGCCTTCTTCAGAGGATGATTCATCGGCAGAATAGTGATGCTGAAAACTTAAGGATAAAGTAAAAAGAGCGTATCAATTAGCTGTGGTTAGTTAAGTGATATGCAATACATTAAATTTTACGGTGAGCCCGTTTTTTATAAGGTGATTAATAATGTCGAGAAGTTATAACTTCTGTGCAGGTCCTGCGTCTTTACCTGAGTCGGTTTTAAAACAGGCGCAAGAAGAAATGTTAGATTGGCAGGGTAGTGGTCTTTCGATTATGGAAATGAGCCATCGCGGTGCTGAAATAACAGCCATTGCGGCTGAGGCAGAACAAGACTTACGCGATTTATTAGGCGTGTCAGATGACTACGCGGTATTGTTTTTACAGGGTGGTGCAAGTAGCCAGTTTTCCGCGATACCTCTTAATTTAGCCGGAACTACCGGTTGCGCTGATTATGTTAATACAGGGCAGTGGTCTAAAAAAGCAATTAAAGAAGGCAGCCGTTTTACCAAGGTAAATGTGGTGGCAAGTTCAGAAGATACTAACTTCTCAACAATTCCTGATTTTTCAAACTGGAACTTATCAGATAACGCGGCATACCTGCATTACACGCCTAACGAAACCATCGGTGGTGTTGAGTTTCATTGGACCCCTGATGTAAATGTTCCTTTAGTAGCTGATATGTCATCGACTATTTTGTCTCGTCCTATTGATGTGAGTCGTTTTGGTCTTATCTATGCTGGGGCACAAAAAAATATAGGCCCTGCGGGATTAACCATTGTTATTGTACGCAAAGATTTACTTGGCAACGCCAGCAGCCAAACACCTACCATGCTTGATTATAATGTGATGGCAGAGGGTGGCTCTATGTACAACACGCCACCGACTTATGCATGGTATTTATCAGGCCTAGTATTTAAGTGGTTAAAAGCTCAGGGTGGTTTAGAAAGCATAGAAATTATTAACCGTCGTAAAGCGGCAAAATTATATAAAGCCATTGATGACAGCGCTTTTTATGCAAACCCAGTAGAAGTACCAAGCCGCTCTTTAATGAATATTCCTTTTACCTTGGCTGATGCTAATTTAGATAAAACCTTTTTAGCAGAGGCGCAAGAAAGACGTTTGCTTAATTTAAAAGGGCATCGTTCAGTAGGGGGCATGAGAGCATCTATTTATAATGCAGTGCCAGAAGAAGCTGTGGATGTGCTAATTGATTTTATGCAGGATTTTGAAAAGCGCCACGGCTAGAAACCATCCTTCACACCTAGGGTAAAGGTAAAAATAAATGGATGACAAAGCATTAATTGAAGTGCGGGATAAAATTGATCGGTTGGATGAAACGATTCAGCGGCTTATTAATGAGCGTGCTGAATGTGCGCAGCAGGTCGCTGATATCAAGCTAAAAGCCGGTGATGAAAAAATTAACTTTTATCGTCCAGAGCGTGAAGCGCAAGTGTTAAGACAAGTGATGAAACGTAATACGGGCCCTTTAAGTGATGAGGAGATGGGCCGGTTATTTCGAGAAATCATGTCAGCCTGTTTAGCACTTGAGGAACCAATCAAAGTTTCTTATTTAGGGCCAGAAGGCACCTTTACTCAAGAAGCGGCATTAAAGCATTTTGGTTACTCTGCAAAAGTCACACCTTGTGCAGCGATTGATGAGGTGTTTCGTGAGGTAGAGGCGGGTACTTCACAATACGGTATTGTACCGGTTGAAAACTCAACGGAAGGTGTTGTTAACCATACCTTAGATATGTTTTTAAACTCATCGGTGCATATTTGTGGTGAGGTTGAGTTGCGTATTCACCATCACCTGCTTGCCTCTGATGCGACGCGGGTTGATAAAATAAGCCATATTTATTCCCATGCGCAATCATTAGCCCAGTGTCGTAAATGGCTAGATGCTAATTACCCCCATGCAGAAAAAGTAGCGGTTAGTAGTAATGGTGAGGCAGCAAAACGAATTCAGGAAGAGTGGCACTCTGCGGCTATTGCCAGTGATATGGCAGCAAAGCTGTATCACTTAAATGTGCTTGCCCCTAACATAGAGGACAATCCCGATAACTCAACCCGCTTTTTAATTATTGCTAAAGACTCGGTTCCACCTAGTGGCGATGATAAAACCTCTATTATTGTTGGAGTTAAAAATCAGCCTGGAGCATTACTTCGCTTATTAGAGCCGTTTTCTAATTTGGGTATCGACATAACACGGGTTGAAACGCGTCCTTCTAAAACAGCACGCTGGAACTATGTGTTCTTTATTGATTTTGAAGGACATATACAAGATCCAGTGGTAAAAAGTTTACTCGAAAATGTTGCGGATCAAGCCGCTGAGTTTAAATGGCTCGGCTCGTATCCTAAAGCCGTACTTTAACCTTAAGAGCATAAATTTAAGGGCATAAGCTTAAGAGCATAAAAAAGAGTTCCTTATGAGTAAGATCGATTTTTCTTTATTAGCCGTTGAGGGTGTTCAGGGCTTATCACCGTATCAGGCGGGTAAGCCCATTGAAGAATTACAGCGTGAGCTTGGCTTAACTAAAGTCGTTAAGCTTGCTAGTAATGAAAACCCATTAGGCCCTTCACCTGTTGTGTTAAAAGCCCTTGAGAAAACACAATCAAGTTTAACGCGCTATCCTGATAGTAGTGGCTTCTCGCTTAAACAAGCATTAGCAAATAAATACTCGGTTAAGCCTGAGCAAATTGCCCTAGGTAATGGCTCTAACGATTTACTTGATTTAATTGCTCGGGTTTTTTTAAAGCCTTCCGTATCTGCGGTATATTCTGAACATGGTTTTATTGTTTATCCTATTGCGATTCAAGCAACAGGTGCAGAGGCCATTGTGGTTCCGGCCACCAAGGATAAAGGTCATGATTTGCCGGCTATGGCTAAAGCAATTACCCCATCAACGCGTTTAGTATTTTTAGCCAACCCTAATAATCCTACAGGCACTTTTTTTACTAAAGCGCTGTTCGCTGACTTTATGCAATCAGTACCCGCAGATGTTGTAGTGGTTTTAGATGAAGCGTATTTTGAATATGCAAATAATGCTGACTATCCTGATGGTGTTGATTATTTAGCAAAGTATCCTAATTTAATTGTCAGCCGTACTTTTTCAAAAGCCTATGGTTTGGCGGGTTTGCGTGTTGGTTACACCATTGCCTCTGCCGAAATAACCGGCTTACTTAATCGTGTGAGAGCGCCATTTAATGTTAACTCACAGGCTCTTGTTGCCGCAGAAGTGGCTTTAAGTGATGTTGATTATTTGCAAAGAAGCTGCGTGGTTAATCAGCAGGGGATGGCGCAATTAGAGGCGGGTCTTGCTGAATTGTCACTCTCATATATTCCTTCCTTGGCTAATTTTATTACCGTAAAAATGCCAGGGGATACGCAGGTTATTTATCAAAAGTTATTAGAAGAGGGTGTGATTGTAAGGCCGATTGCCGTGTATGGCTTGTCAGAATATTTACGGGTTTCTATAGGCACCAACGAAGAAAATGCTACGTTTTTAATGGCATTAAAAAAAGTATTACAACAAAACTTTCCCGGCTACGAGCAGGTA
>CBDUPS010000101.1:0-6084 GCA_965369155.1 uncultured Spongiibacteraceae bacterium | reverse complement strand
CTCGCTATCCCTCTGCGCTCCTATTTACAGCCTATAATTATTATGAGCGTTATTCCCTTTGGTATTATTGGAGCGGTTGTTGGTCACTGGGTTTTAGGCTACACCGTTAGCATGATGTCTATTTTTGGTATTATTGCTCTGGCCGGTGTTGTGGTAAACGACAGCCTAATTATGGTGGATTTTATTAACCGCGCTCGGGAGGAAGGTGAGTCGTTAATGAATGCCGTAATTGGTGCGGGCACCGTTCGCTTCCGCGCTATTTTACTTACCTCAATGACAACATTCTTTGGTTTAGTGCCCATGTTAATGGAGCGTAGTATTCAAGCACAGATGGTTATTCCAATGGCGGTATCATTAGCCTTTGGTATTTTATTTGCCACAGTAATTACGCTATTACTTATTCCCTGTATGTATATTATTTTGGATGATGTAAAACAGTTATTTAGCTCAAAAAACAAAGCATCTCTCTCTTAAAATATTCCATCAATAGGCCTTTGTTAACTTAATGCTTATTGATGGAATTTATTGTGCTATTCGCATGCTAAATTTATATATAGTTTCTCTGCCTTTACTGTTACCGGCCATGTTTTTAATGCTTTCGCTTTACGAATACCATTGAGTAGTTGAATACCCGGCGGAAAGTTAGCCCATTCAATAACCTCGCCTGTTGGTATATCAAAACGGGCACGGTGTAACGGACATTGTATTTGTTGCTGCTCAACAACTTTACCTTTAGCTAAGCTCGCAAATACATGGGGGCAACGTGCCTCGGTGGCATAAAAGCCACTGTCTAAATGATAGATAATGATTTTTTTCCCCTCTACGGTAAAACACTTTTTTTGCCCTTGAGCGATGTCAGACGCCAAACATAATTTATGCGATTGCATGATATCTTCCTTTATCGTTTATTGACCCCGTAATCTCTCTGAATTACAGTGATGCCCTCTATTTTTATCATTTATCAGAGCCTATTTTATGACGTCTTTTAAAAGAATTTCAGTGCAAGACACCAAACAATTATTAGAGTCCGATGAGTCGGTGCAATTAATTGATATTCGCGATGAAGCCTCTTATCAGCAAGGCCACATTGCAGGGGCTACCTTTATTGATAACAGTGCTGTTCAACCCTTTATTCAACAAGCTGACTTTGCTAAGCCGTTAGTGATTTATTGCTATCACGGCAATAGCAGTCAGTCTGCTGCCGCTTTTTTTGCAGAACAAGGCTTTGAAGATGTTTACAGTGTTGATGGTGGCTATGAACAATGGAAGACACAATAAGTAAACCGTAGCTTTATTTGTTTTTTGCCTCTTCTACCAACTCTACCAATGTATCCCCCTGCAAATTATCACGCAGGGCCACTAACATACGTCCTTGCCACCTTGCATACATCATCGCAGAAGAAAAAAGTATCAGTATTAATGCAAGATCAATCCAGTCAAGTAAACGCACTTCATCTGAAAATAAATTCATCACTGCTCGGCAAAAATAAAGCATAAGCAAAAAGCACAACCAAATATGCGAGCGATATTTTTTAAGCAATACTCCCGGTAAAAAAACCAATAGCGGTGATACAAAAAAAAGGCATACCGTCAAACGAGTATCAAAAGAATTGTGCATTTGACTAGGCACTGGAAACCACACTATTGATGCACAAAACTCGATTAAAAAAGCAAAAAAAGAAACTAATACAATAATACGAGAAATACGCAAATGCTGTGCATAAGGTATCGGGTTGTTTGGATGGCTCATGAATGACCTTTTAGTTGTAGTGCTAGTGTAGCAACTCGTTTACCTAAGCTTTTAGCAATGGTAACTTCGTCTTCCGACAAAGCACTATCACCCTCACCACTCCAATGAGATGCCCCATAAGGTGTGCCACCTGTTGTGGTTTTTGTTAAAGCGGACTCACTATAAGGAACACCAACCAATAACATTCCATGATGAATTAAAGGTAACGCCATAGTAAGTAATGTGGACTCTTGCCCACCATGCAAACTCGCCGTAGAAGTAAACACAGCCGCAGGCTTATCAATCAGCGCACCACTTGCCCATAACCCTGATGTACCATCTAAAAAATATTTTAACGATGCCGCCATATTCCCAAAGCGAGTTGGGCTGCCCATCACTAAACCTGAACACTCTTGTAAATCCTCTAGTGTGCAATACACAGGGCCTTCATCGGGGATAGACTCAGCAGTTGCCTCACATACGGCAGATACCGCAGGCACGGTGCGTAAACGCGCTTCCATACCCGTTGATTCTATGCCTCGAACAATTTGTTCGGCTAAATTTTTAGTGGCACCGTAACGACTATAAAAAAGCACTAAAACAAAATCACTCACACTAATAACTCCAACACTTTTTCTGGTGGGCGCCCTAAAATGGCTTTATTGCCTTTTACAACAATGGGTCGCTCTATTAACTTTGGACACGCTAACATAGCATTTAACAACTGATCGTCGGTTAAACTCATATCAGCAAGATTATTCTCTTTATAATAATCCTCACCGGATCTCAATAAGTCTCTCACCGAGATACCGAGTTTTTTTATAATGCCCTGTAAGGCTTCTTTTGTAGGGGTTTCTTCCAAATATTTAATAATCGTTGGCTCAACACCCGCATCTTCGATTAGCGACAAGGTTTGACGCGACTTAGAACAACGGGGGTTATGATAAATAGTGACTTTACTCATACGACAACACGCTCCTTAAAACACTTTGATATACTGTATCATTATAGGCATCTTTCAATGAGCTCGATACTCCCATGGATAAATTACGCTTTCTTTACGATTTTTTTTGTTACCTTTTTAATAGAGCAAAAGAAGATGAATTAAAACAAAGTGCAGCGGCTCTCACCTACCTCACTTTATTTGCCCTAGTACCGATCATGACGGTGGCTTTTACTATTTTTGCCAACATACCTGCCTTTGATTCGGCTACGGGTAATTTACAATCCACATTATTTGAGCACTTTATCCCCAGCACCAGCGTTCAAATTGAGCAGTACCTCTCTAACTTTACCAATCAAGCACAAAAACTCTCAGGTATCGGCATTATTTTTATCGCCGTTACCTCCATATTAATGCTGCGCAATATCGAAAACGCCTTTAACAAAATATGGCGTACTCCGGGTAACCGAAAAGGCTTAACCAGCATTTTAGTTTACTGGGCTGTATTAAGTTTAGGCCCCTTATTACTAGGTGCGGGTTTAATGATAAGCACCTATTTAACGTCACTGAGTATTTTTACCGAAGACTATCACTCACTAGGGTTTGGGCCAAAACTCCTAAACCTTATGCCTTTATTTACTAGCACCGCTACGTTTATGCTGCTGTTTTATACTGTGCCTAACACTAAGGTTCCCCTTAAGCATGCATTAGCAGGTGGCTTACTCACCGCACTTGCCTTTGAAGTGGCTAAAAAATCATTTGCCGTTGCAATGGCCGGTTCTAGCTATCAAGTAGTTTACGGTGCCTTTGCCGCCGTACCTTTATTTCTTTTATGGGTGTTTTTATCGTGGTTAATTTTATTAAGTGGTGCTGAGTTTACCCGTGCCTTATCGGGTTATGAGCCAGCAAACTCTCGCCTACCTGACATCATAATCGCCTTAAGCTTATTAAAGTTACTACATAAACAGCATAAAAAAGGCTTAGTAGTATCAGAGTCTATGCTCTTAAAAAGCCAATGGAGCCCAGGGGGGCACAGGGTGAGTAGTGATCGCCGCGAGTCTATTCGTAACCGACTTATTGATCATAACATTATCAAAATAACACACCATGGAGACTATGTACTGGGACAAGATTTACAGCAAGTTTCTTTATTTGATCTACAGGAAGTGTTACATGAAAGTAACCCACTGATACCTCTAGAAAGCCCCCAACAAGAACCCTGGTTAAATCATGCCTGTGAGCTTCTAACCCAATCATCTAAGCAACAGTATGTATCTTTAAATGTGACTCTTGAGTCTGTACTGGAGAAGTCGTAATGCTATTTTTACAGCGAATAAGTTTGGTTTTTTTAACTCTATTGTTATTGGCCAGTTGCAGCCAACAACAAGACACAGAAATAAAAACACTGCAGGGTGAATTAGAAAAAAATTACCCTTCATGGGAGTCGTTAAAGGGGCAGTGGCTGGTTATTAATTATTGGGCTGTTTGGTGCAAGCCCTGTAGAGAAGAAATCCCTGAGCTTAACTCTATAGCAAATTTGCCACAGGTAACGATGCTAGGGGTTAATTACGATAATACACAGGGAGATGTTTTAATAACTCAAGTTGAGGAACTTGATGTTCGGTTTACTACATTGTTGGCAGATCCCAGTATGAGGCTCGGCTATTCACGCCCTATCGTACTCCCCACCACCATTATTATTAGCCCTGAAGGGACGCTTCATAAAACCCTTATTGGCCCACAAACAGAAGCAACTATTACTGAGGCATTAGGCCTTAATCCGTAATAGTTACCCCGTAAAGCCATTAACGTCCAGAGGTTAAAAGCTTGATTTCTGGATGCGATAAATACTGGTTATTCGCCAAGAAAGTACTTAAATCGTTATAACGAACACCATACTCACGCATAATATTGTGTGCCGTTTTTGCAACCATTTGTCTTAAGTAAAAAGGCTGCCCTACCACAAAGTGATGGATGGCATGGGTGCTACCAAAGTTAAAACAAAACAATTGTACTGGCCACAAAAACCAAGGCTTTAGAATTTGTGTTTGATGTAATAAATTACTCACGCCACCATAATAATGCATGCTAGACGTAATAAAGTTTAAGCAAAATGAACGCAAAACATTAGGGGCAATTAACACCACAACAAAGAAGTTAATCACGGTCATGGTGCTTTCAACCCAAGGTGCCCACGTAATTGGCATATCTAAATAAGCGCTACCCCAGCTAAGACCGTGAAAAAGCAAAAACACATACCAGCTTGCAAAGTATAGTGTTGCTAAAGGAAAAGCCGCTCGCATCACCCGTAAAAAACAAAACTGCTCTGCTGTATTTAAATCTTTTATCCGTAAAATGGTACCTAACATGCCATCAAACATCACCAAAAAACGCATAAAGCCATAACGACTACCATTACCAACTAAACGCTCTTCAACGTCTTCAGGAGTACCTGATGTTTTATGGTGCAAGATATGGATTTTTCTACGATACCAAGGATTAACCGTATTAGGACGTTGCACCCAAACCAGAAGCATCATGAGGTTATGCATAAAGGGTTGTTTGCGAAAATATAAACGATGAATAAGATCGTGCTCAATTTCATGGGACAAAGAGGCGAAAATAGCCACTAAGGGAATACAGGCCCAAACCGGTAACACATCATAATAATAGCCTGCAGCACAACCGATCATACCAAGCAGTGAGAACAAAAAGATAGAAAAGCCAATCACGTTTTGGTGTTTAAGCCATTGATATTTATCACGAAAATTCTTTTCAGCCTCGCGAATACCTTTTATAATAAGCTTTATTTTTTCTTCTTCAGAAAGCTCTTTTACATTGCTTACAATTCGCTCTGCTCGATCCGACAAAGATTTTTTCATTTTAACACCCACAAAAACCACACAAAAGAAGGTTATTCTACCCCACTATAGACACTCACGACTAGCACATAAATAAGAATTAATCCTATTAACGCTCTGCAGCATTTTTATCTAACCTGTTACAATCTACCGTTATCATCAAATAATAAAAACAAGTCTATGCTTAATCCTATTGTCACAGAGTTAACAACCGCCTTTACCGATATTTTACTCTGTATAACAGCTCTTTTTATGCTGCTACAATTTAGCCAAAAAAACATATCATCCCCGTGGAAAGCCTGCTTCGCCTTATTGGCCTTCTCATCTTTTGCCGCTGCGTTAGCTCACGGACTTTTATTTTCTCAAGAGGTTTTATTTTGGTTATGGCAACCCGTTTATTTAAGCCTAGGCCTAATGCTCGCCTATTTACTCATCGCTAGTATTGAATACACCTACTCAACACAAACTGCAACAAAGTGGCAACGGCCTATTCTATTCAGCGCCGTTATTTTTTATATTAGTACCGTTATTTTTGAGGGTTTGTTTATTTT
>CBDUPS010000100.1:0-6088 GCA_965369155.1 uncultured Spongiibacteraceae bacterium | reverse complement strand
TATTAAGTTTTTCGGGGGGGAAGGCGCAGGGGGCATCGATACTATCGGCATATTCTGTGGTCATAACAAAGTGACAGTTAGGCTGCAGCTTTCGTTCAAAGCCTGAGAAGTCAGTATCAACAAAGGCGCGACTAATTTCTCGGGCGCGGTCAGCACGAAAATTCATAAAGATAAGGGCGTCGCCATCAGCTATTGCTACGGGCTCGTCGTTAAATAAAATAGAGGTTGCGCTAACAAACTCATCATCTTCATCACGTAGGTAAGCCATATCTAATGCTTCAGTGGCATTTTTGGCGGTGTATTCAGCGTGGCTTTCGGTAAGTAGGCGATAGGCCTGTTCAACGCGATCCCAACGATTGTCTCGATCCATGGCGTAGTAGCGGCCAATGACTGAGGCAATACAGCCGACCTGTTGATTGCGTAGTAGCTTATCGAGGGCTGCAATAGAGTTTTTCGCACTGCGAGGTGGAGTGTCTCTGCCATCTAAAAAGGCATGGACAAATACTTGGGTAGCGCCTCTTTGAATCGCAAGGTTAACCATAGCGTGTAGGTGTTGCTCATGACTGTGTACACCACCTGGGGATAATAAACCCATAATATGCACGGCATGGTGGTTTTTTACCGCGGTATCGACCGCTTTACAGTAGGCTTCGTTGTCAAAAAATTCACCATCTTTTATCGCTTTATCGATACGGGAAATATTTTGATAAACCACTCGACCGGCACCAAGGCTCATGTGACCGACTTCAGAGTTACCCATTTGCCCATCGGGAAGACCAACGTCTTCTCCTGAGGCTGAGATTAATGTGCGGGGGTAATTAGCCCAAAGTTTATCCCAAGTGGGGGTGTTAGCTAGGGCAATGGCATTATTATCGGTGTCTTCTCGGTGACCCCAGCCATCGAGAATAATTAGCGCAGTTGTTTTTTTCATGGTGTGTTTTTTCAAGGGTAATGAATGAGGGTGCAAATAAAAAGTAGAGGTTATTTTACCTTCTGGCGGGTCAAATGACTATGAGCTCGTGAATTTGAAGGTTTCTTTGGCGGTGAAATCGGTGAAGTATTGAGCTTAGCATTGTATACTGCGTGCCTATTTTGTTGCCTAGATAGACGGCTGAGTAAAAATTATGACAGTATTTCTTGAATTTGTTTCCCAGCAATGGCTATTGGTGTCTGCACTAATGGTTTTATTTGCTTTGTTGTACTTCCATGAGAACCGTAAAAGTGGTGCGGGAGTAACACCTTCACAACTATCGAGTATGGTTAATCAACAGCAAGGGGTGGTGGTTGATTTAAGAGATGCTTCAGAATATAAAAAAGGTCATATTACGGACTCCATTAATATAGCGTCGGCACAATTAAAAAATCAGTTACCACAGCTAGAAAAATATAAAGAAACCCCCATTATCTTGGTGTGTAAGATGGGGCAGCATTCGAGTATGGCGGGAAAGCAATTAAAAGAAGCCGGTTTTACACAGGTGTATCGTTTAACTGGTGGTATTGCTGAGTGGACCAATGCCCAGTTACCACTGGTGGGGAAGGTAAAAGAGGCCAAAGAAAGTAAAAAGAGCAAAAAAAAGAAAAAAGGTGATTAAACCATGAGTGAAGTGATTATTTATTCCTCTCGTATTTGCCCCTTTTGTGTACGAGCAAAGCAACTTCTTAATAAGAAGGGTGTAGCATTTAAAGAAATAGAAGTGCAGGGAAATCCCGAAGCCCGTCAAGAAGCCATTACTCGTAGTGGTTTACGAACCGTTCCGCAGATATGGATAGGCAGCTCCCATGTGGGTGGCTGTGATGAGCTATATGCCTTAGAGAGAACGGGTAGTCTTGATGCCCTATTAATCGCCGAAAATATAAAATAACAAAGCAACTAGGAGAGTGACATGAGTGAGACAGAAAAAGCACCACAACAACAATTATCATTACAAAAAATCTTTTTACAAGATGCCTCTTATGAGTGCCCACAAGGTGCTGAAGCATTTAAAGAGCAATGGCGCCCTGAGGTAAAGCTCGATATCAATTCATCAACTCGCGTTTTAGAGAGTAATTTTCATGAAGTGGTTTTGATGTTGACGATTACGGTAGCACAAGATGATAAAACGGCCTTTTTAGTAGAAATTAAACAAGGTGGTGTATTTCAGATTGAAGGGATAGAAGGGGATGAATTAAAGCGTGTATTAGCGGCTTTTTGCCCTAGCGTTTTATATCCTTATGCCCGTGAAACAGTGGATTCATTAGTGGTTAAAGGTGGTTTTCCTCCACTAATGTTAGCTCCAGTTAACTTTGATGCTTTATTTTTACAGCAGCAGAGAAAAAATGCAGAGCAACAAAATGCAGAACAAAAACACTAAAGTTGGGTGAGTAACCCCTAGCTCAGGTTAGGGGGCTGTAATTGCCGCAAGGCTTCATACAGCACAATAGCAACAGAGTTAGAAAGATTAAGACTGCGACTATCCTTTTGCATGGGTATTCGCAGTTTTTGTTTTTCAGGCAGGCTGTTTAAAAACTCTGGGGGTAAGCCACGGGTTTCAGCACCAAAAATAAAGGTGTCGTTAAGGGTAAACTGAGGCTCATAGTATGGCGTATTACCGTGGGTAGTAATGGCAAATATACGGGAATGATCCAGTAAGGCCGCATCTAATGAAGCGTGTTCTTTGACTGAGGCAAACTCATGGTAATCAAGCCCAGCGCGCCTTAGTTTTTTATCCTCAAGGGCAAAGCCTAAGGGGTGGACTAGGTGTAGCTGAACCCCCGCGTTGGCACATAGGCGAATAATATTACCTGTGTTAGGGGGGATTTCAGGCTGATATAAAATAATATTTAACATGTGCGGAGCTTACTTTTAACCGTAGCTGATATCTAGTTCTTTTAGCTTACGGGTTAAGGTGTTGCGTCCCCAGCCTAGTAAATCGGCAGCATCTTTTTTTCTGCCCCCTGTTTGTTCTAGGGCCACTTGTATAAGAATTCGCTCCACTGTGGGAATAGTCGTTTTTAGAATATCGGTTCCCCCATGGGTTAGTTGATAGGTAGCCCATTGCAGAAGTGCATTCTCCCAAGACGCGTCACTACTCTTAATTGCTGTTTTATTAACGAGTTCAGGAGGTAAATCTTGTAGGTGAATTTCTCGTCCTGCGGCCATAACCGTAAGCCAACGACAGCTATTCTCTAATTGTCGTATGTTGCCAGGCCACTGTAATGAACATAAATAATTAAGCGCTTCTGGTAATAGTACTTTGGGTTCAACCGCGAGCTCCTTGGAGGCCTTGTTAAAAAAATGTGTTACCAATTGTGGAATATCTTCTTGCCGCTCTCTTAAAGGGGGCAAATGGATACGAATCACATTAAGGCGGTGAAATAAATCTTCTCTAAATTGGTGGTTAGTCACTCGTTCTTCTAGGTTTTGATGGGTGGCGGCAATAATTCGTACATCAACTTTTATGGGGGTGTGTCCCCCAACGCGGTAAAATTCCCCATCAGATAAAACTCGTAATAAACGGGTTTGTGTTTCTGCGGGCATATCGCCGATTTCATCTAAAAATAAGGTGCCACCATTGGCTTGCTCAAAGCGCCCTTTGCGTTGATTAGTAGCTCCGGTAAACGCGCCTTTTTCGTGGCCAAATAATTCCGACTCCAGTAAATCATGGGGAATGGCCGCCATGTTTAGGGCAATAAAGGGTTTTTCGGCACGGGGGCTATGGCGATGTAACGCTTGCGCTACTAGCTCTTTCCCTGTTCCCGATTCGCCATTAATTAAAACCGTAATATGAGAATGGGAGAGTCTACCAATCGCACGAAATACCTCCTGCATCGCTGGAGCCTCACCAATGATTTCCGTGGAGGCTGTGGCAATGCCTGCTGGCTCAACATTCGATTCATTTGAGATCATTAAGGCGCGCTGCACTACGGCGACAACATCATCAACATCAAAGGGTTTAGGGAGATATTCAAAGGCACCTTTTTGATAAGAAGATACAGCGCTTTCTAAATCAGAATGAGCTGTGGTAATAATAATGGGCAGATCAGGGTGAGACTGATTTAGTTGCGAGAGCAAGGCCAGACCATCAATACCCGGCATACGAATATCACTAATAATGGCCTGTGGTGTGTCTTTTTTTAAGGCGTTGAGAATATCATCGGCACATTCAAAACTTCTGACCAAAAAACGCTCTTGGGTTAAGGCTTTCTCCAGTACCCAGCGTATTGAACGGTCATCATCTACAATCCAGATAGTCGGGGGATTCATAATAGTTGCTCTGTATTGGTGTCAGTTTGGGATATGGGTAGATAAATAGAAAAGCAGGTTCGACCTAATTGGCTATTACATTCGATAAGCCCTTGGTGCTGATTAACGATAGATTGAGCGATAGATAAACCAAGGCCTGTTCCCTGTGAATTGCCACTGATCATTGGCAAAAAGAGTGTGTGATTAATATCTTCAGGAATGCCCGAGCCGTTGTCGATAACATCAATGTGGCATACGAGCTGATGGCGTTTAGAGCCGATAGTCAGTTGGCGCAGGATTCGTGTACGGAGCACGATGAGTGGCTTATCGGTATGTTGTAAGGCATGCATGGCATTACGTACGATATTCAGTAGAGCTTGTATCAGTGACGATTTATCACCGGTTAATTCCGGAATACTCGGGTCATAATCACAGGTAATCGTTATATCATTGCCCGACTCAGCTTCTATAAGGTGCCGTACTCTTTCTAGTGCTTCATGAATATTAAAAAGGGTTTTTTGGGTAATTTTATTGGAACCTAATAGGCGGTCAACGAGCTCCCGCAGGCGGTCAGCTTCGGCAATAATAATCGAGGTGTAATCTTGTATTTGTGGCTCAGTAAAGTTTTTACTGAGCAATTGAGCCGCCCCTCGTAAGCCGCCTAAGGGGTTTTTTATTTCATGGGCTAAACCTCGTACCAATAATTGCGATGTGTGTTGCTCTGCGAGCATGGCTTCTTCGCGGCTTATTTTTAGCAGACGGTCTAAGGGTTGTATCTCAATAAGTAACTTGTCTTCTGCCAAGGTAACCGTAATGTCAGCGGTAATTTTTTTCTTATTAAGTAAGGTGAGTTTTTCTTGTCGCTTTGTGATGGAATGCTTTGATTCGGCAACACTGCATAATAACTGTAAAAAGCGCTCTTGGTGGGATGGGTAAAATAAGTCGGTGGCATTTTGCTGTAATGATTGTTGTAAGCTGGCTTGTAGTAGCATTTCTGCGGCTGGGTTTAAGTACTCTATTTTGTAATCAGTACTTAATACCATAATGGCAGTAGTCAAATTATCTAATAGTGCGATTGGGTGGCTGTCAATCATAGTTCTTTATTATCAAGCAAGTGGTGCGCCTATATTACGGGCGGTGTTTTATTGAAAAAGCATGCAATAACCAAGCCATCTTAAAATGTGTGTGTTGAAAGGCATATAAGGGTCAAAATCAGTAGCACGGCTAGGGTGATGAGGCACCTAGGAAAAACTAACGCACCAAGTTGGTGCGTTAAATATAATGAAAAAAGCAGAAAAAGCAACTGAATGCGATTTAGCGTCCGGTTTTTATTCCCATCTTATGTCCCTGGAGAACACGATCTACCCGACGTTTAAAGCCCCCAGGCATTGTGCCCACTTGATCGATATCAATGCTAATCACATTGGATGTAGCCAGCACTTCATTATCTTCATCAATAATATTGATTTGAATCGTGTGAGGTAGGCCTATTTCCATTTCAGGGGGTGACATGGGGCTGCTTTGAGAGGTTGTCTCTGTTGCAACGCCGTCCACGACAGCTTGAAAAGAATGCCCTTCTTGTAATTCGGGGGATACGTCGATATGTAGCATCTGATCCCACTCATCATTAATATCAGCTAAGGTTAAACGATTGTAGATAGGAGAGTCTTTTTCTGACGTCTTTGTCTTTTTCTTCGTTTTTTTGGGGACCGCTACAGCGGGTAGCGTATTTGTAGTGTGGGCTTCAACGGCTTTGGCATTTTTGGTCTGCATGCTTGTGGGATCATCAGTGAAAATGGTTCGACCGGATTCATCAACAAAGGTATAAATGGTTTTGTTAGGGGTAGAGACACTATCGTCAGAGGA
>CBDUPS010000099.1:0-6095 GCA_965369155.1 uncultured Spongiibacteraceae bacterium | reverse complement strand
TGTAATGCTGTTGACATTCATTTCTCCTTTATCACGCCATTTTAGCACTCTCCCCATTAGAGTGCTAACAGGTAAAAAAGTTCATTGTAAAAATAAGTAGCCACACTATGCAGAGTAAGTGGTGGCTGGCGTTAATGAATTAACGTGGTTCGATTGAACCTAGGTGGCGAGCTACAGCAATCCAAGCTCCACCAAGGCCTGCAGCCCCTGCTAATAATAATAGCAAAAGCCCATCAAGCAAGCCAAGCCCTACTAAACTAAAGGAACTTTCATATAAACCGGCTAATCGCCCTACCGGCCCGCTTAAAAACCAGAGGGTGATTACCACAATAATCCAGGCAATAATGCCACCCCCCAAGCCATACCAAAGCCCTGCGTATAAAAAAGGCCTGCGAACAAAAGCGTTGGTGCCACCTACCAGTTTTACTATCACTATTTCGTCGCGACGGTTTTCGATATTAAGGCGAATGGTATTCCCCACAATAAGTAATACGCCGCAAATAAGTAAAAAGCCAATGGCAAAAGCGATACGCTCACCTAATCGCATCAATTGATGTAAGCGCTCAAGCCACGCGAGGTCTAGCTGAGCTTGAGCTACTTGAGGCTGTTGCTGTAACTCGCTTAATAGGCTTTTTATGGTTTCTGTGTTGCTCTCTAGTGATGGCTGCACGAGTAAAACCACAGGTAGCGGGTTGCTATCAAGCGAGTTAACAATATCCCCATAACCTGACAGTGCGATAAACTCTTGCAGCGCTTGCTCTTGGGTTATGACTTCTACCCCTTGAATCTCAGGCCTTTTCTCAAGGGTTTTTGCTAAAGCGTAGCCCTCATCGTTGCTGGTGCTGTTTTGTAAATAAAGCGATATTCGGGCATTACCTTGCCACTGGCCTGTTACCGCCTCAATATTTTGCAGCGACACATAAAGAGCAGCCGGTAACGCTAAAGCGATGGCTATCACCAACCATGTCATTAAGCTGGCTAAGGGCTCGGCCAATAAGCGGTTAAGGCTTGTTTTAGCCACCCCTTGGTGATTCACCAACCACGATTGGCTATTGCGTACTAAACCGCCTGTACCTTGGCTTGCTCCATCACGACTCATGGGTTTTGCCTTCGGTTACCAGCTGGCCACCATCAAGAGCCATTTGCCGATACGGTAATTGGTTGATTAGTGCTAAATCATGGCTGGCAATTAACAGGGTAACGCCCACCTGATTAAACTGCTCAAATAGGTGCATGATTTCGGCGGAAAGTTCGGGGTCTAAATTACCAGTAGGCTCGTCGGCTAATAAAATACGAGGCTTATTAACCACCGCCCTGGCAATACCTACCCGTTGTTGCTCACCACCGGATAACGTCACGGGCATAGATTTTTCTTTTTTAAGTAGCCCTACCTTATCTAGCGCAGCCCGCACCCGTCTGCCCACTTCTTTGGGCTGATAACCGGCAATAATTAATGGTAAGGCCACGTTTTCAAACACGTTACGATCAAAAAGCAGTTGGTGATTTTGAAACACCACCCCAATATCACGGCGTAGATAAGGAATTTTGCGTGAGCTGCAATGACGTAAGTTTTGCCCATGAACAAACACCTGTCCGCGGGTTGGACGCTCCATCAGCATAATCAATTTAAGTAAGGTACTTTTGCCTGCTCCAGAGTGGCCGGTTAAAAAAACCATTTCTTGGGGGGCAATGGTAAAACTCAACTCACTTAAGGCTTGATGGCCACCCGGGTAACGCTTGCTTACATGGTCAAAGCGAATCATCTCAAGACTCTTTGGCAAATAATGCTCTCACAAACTCACCGGCGGAAAAGGGTCGTAAATCGTCGATTTTCTCCCCAATACCAATAACACGAATCGGTAAGCCGGTTTGTTGTGCAATGGCAAAAATAATACCACCCTTAGCCGTGCCATCGAGTTTGGTGAGGGTTAACCCTGTAACATTAACCCCTTCTGCAAATCCTTTAGCTTGCGATAAGGCATTTTGCCCTGTACCGGCGTCTACAATAAGCATCACTTCATGGGGAGCATCTGGGTCAATTTTTTTCATCACCCGTATCACTTTTTTAAGCTCTTCCATTAAGTTATCGCTGTTTTGTAAGCGCCCTGCGGTATCGGCAATCAGTATGTCGATTCCTTTAGATTTAGCCGACTGCAACGCATCAAATACCACCGAAGCACTATCAGCCCCCGTATGTTGGGCGATCACCGGAACATTATTACGCTCGCCCCATACTTGTAATTGTTCAACCGCAGCGGCTCTAAAGGTATCCCCTGCCGCCAGCATGACCGACTTGCCTTGCCCCTGAAACTGTTTGGCCATTTTGCCAATAGTGGTGGTTTTACCGGCGCCATTTACCCCAACCATTAACATCACAAAAGGTTTATTAGGGGCGTTAAGCCTTAACGGCTGTTGGCATGGAGTGAGTATGTCCTGCATTTCGTCTTGTAACGCTTGATACAACGCTTCAGCATCAGTTAATTGCTTACGACTTACCTTGTTCGTAAGACTCTCAATAATTGCTGTTGTAGTTTCAACCCCAACATCGGCCATCAGTAGGCTGGTTTCAAGTTCTTCAAACAGCGCATCATCAATTTCTTTTTTGCTTAACAGGCTGCCAACACTCTCTCGAATGCCTGCGCCGGTTTTCCCTAAGCCTGACTTTAAGCGGTTAAAGAGCTTATCTTTACCTTCCGCCTCAGCCAGCATGGCATCGGTAATAACAGGGGTTGATAATGGGGTTGGTTCTTCGCTTTCTTTTCCAGCAGGCTCCGCAAATAAAATAGAGGCGTCCGGTAGATCGTCGATCAAGTCGCTATTTTGTAATAACGTGTTGGCATTTTCTGGCTTTTGTCCACTTATTTTATTTTTTACACGGGAGAAGAGCCCAGCCTTTTCTTTCTCTAAAGCCGAGGTTTCGGCTAATTTTTCTTCCGTATCCTTTGCCTCAATATCAGAGGGATTATGACCCGTTGGCTTCATGGGGAGTTATCTCAATAGGTTAAAACTGGTAAATGTTACAATGATTCTTTGAATACAATAAATATGCGGTATCCTACCATTACTGTTAGAACCTCGCAGTGATTCTGTACCCTCAAGAAATAAAAGTGTGTAATTTATGGCGAACAACCCCCAAAAAACAGCAAAGCCTAACACCTTACGGCTTATTGGTGGCAAGTGGCGTAGCCGCACCTTGCGCTTCCCCGATGCCGAGGGTTTACGGCCAACCCCTGATCGTATTAGAGAAACCTTGTTTAACTGGCTTGGCCCTTATATTAATGACGCTCATTGCTTAGATATGTTTGCCGGTAGTGGTGCTTTGGGTTTGGAGGCGTTATCCCGTGGGGCGGCGTACCTTTTAGCCATCGACAACAACCCTTTAGCTTGTAAAGCATTACAGCAACATGGAGAAACTCTGGGTGTAAGTCGGCAGGTTTTTTCTGTGGTTAATGGAAATAGCTTACAAAAGGTTGCTCAACACTCTCAAAACTGGGATATCGTTTTTGTCGATCCTCCCTTTAATGGGGAATTACTTGCTGAGGCCATTGCCGCTTTAGCACCTGTACTACAAAAAGACACGTGGGTTTATACCGAATCTGATAAAAGAGTATCTCACCCCCCTGTACCTTCTCATTGGCTTGCCCACCGAGAAAAAACCGCAGGGCAAGTACGTTACGCCCTTTTTTTAGTGGAGTAACTTCACCATTTTAGGAGTTTAATGTGACACATCATCAGCAAACCGCACTTTACCCCGGAACCTTTGACCCGTTAACTCTGGGGCATTTGGACATTATCGAAAGAGCCGCCGCGTTGTTTGGCCGTGTTATTGTTGCCATTGCCTCAAGTGACAAAAAAAAGCCCTTATTCTCGTTAGACGATCGGGTGTCTCTGTGCCAACAAGCCTGTGAGCATCTACCCAATGTCACGGTAATTACTTTTTCAGGCTTAATGGTGCATTTGGCTAAAGAGCAGCAAGCCACCGTGGTGGTACGAGGCATCCGCACCGCATCCGATTTTGATTATGAACATCAGCTTGTCAATATGAACTACGATATGTACCCCGAGTTAGAAACCGTATTTTTAACCACACGCCCTGCTCTTAATCATATTTCATCATCGTTAGTTCGTGAGATATCTGCTATGGGGGGCTTATACCAGCAGTTTGTTCCCGAGGTTGTGGCTCAGGCTTTAGCCCGCAAACTGGCATAACCGCCCCTACTAAAAATAACCTAATGCATGTGAATCTAACCACAAGGAACCCCAAGAAGAGTGACTACCCAAGCACAACCCATAATAGGACGCAATAATGCCCACATCTAAGCGTAAGCGGTTGTTGCTTATTAGCTTTAGTCTCCTCTTCACCATGATGACCTTTGATAGTTACAGTGACAAAAAAGAGGATATCGCCCCGGAGATAGCCTCTAAAAAGCAGCAGGCAAAAACGGCTTTTGGCCGTTATGGCATGGTGGTAACTGCTAATGCCCATGCCACTGATGCGGCGTTTTCTGTGTTGCAACAAGGGGGTAGCGCTATTGATGCGGCAATTACCGCACAAATGGTGTTAGGTTTAGTGGAGCCACAATCATCTGGTATTGGTGGTGGCGCGTTTTTGTTGTATTGGGATAATAAAAAACAAGAGCTCACCGCTTATGATGGCCGAGAAACCGCTCCGGCTTTATTAGAAGAAACCCATTTTTTAAAGCCAGATGGCTCCCCCATGGGTTTTTTTGATGCAGTTATTGGTGGCCATTCGGTTGGTGTGCCGGGTGTGGTAAAAATGCTTGAACTCGCCCACCATGAACACGGTAACCTACCTTGGCAGCCCCTGTTTAATCCCGCCATTACTCTGGCAAATAAAGGTTTTGTTGTTTCACCTCGCCTACATACATTATTAAACTGGGTAGCGCCTCAACAAAGCCCTAAAAACTTTACCGATTACTTTCTTAAGGGTGGTAAGCCTTTGCCGAAGGGCACTTTATTAAAAAACCCCGATTATGCGGATTCGTTACAACTCATTGCCGAGCAAGGCAGTGCGGGATTCTACCAAGGAGAATTAGCAGAAAAAATAGTCTCCGCTGTACAGAATGCCAGCCCAAGACAAGGCAAGCTATCGTTAAACGACTTGGCCGACTACCAAGCCATAAAGCGCCAAGGAGTTTGTGGTCGTTATTATCAATTAAACGTTTGCAGTATGCCGCCACCCTCATCGGGCGGTACAACCATACTGGCACAATTAGGGTTGTTAGAGCGGGTTTCATCCCCTGATTTTTCTTTAGTTGATCGCATTCATTTGTTTTCTGAAACCTCACGCTTAGCCTTTAGTGACCGAAATTATTGGGTGGCAGATCCTGATTTTTATCCTGTTCCCACCCAAGGTTTATTTGACCCTGCTTATTTAGATAAAAGAGCCCTACTGATTGACCCCAAGCAATCTATGGCTAAAGCGCTACCCGGAACTCCCCCCGGAGTTACACAGGTTCCAGGGCAAGCCATTTCACCAGAGCTCCCCTCAACATCACACTTATCGATTATCGACTCCAAAGGCAATATTGTTAGCATGACCACCAGTATCGAAACCGCCTTTGGCTCTCGCCTATTGGTGGGTGGCTTTTTACTTAACAATCAATTAACCGATTTTTCTTTTCAGCCTACAGACTTTAACGGCAACCTTGCTGCTAATCGGCCACAGGCAGGCAAACGCCCACGAAGCTCCATGTCGCCAACCATTGTATTCAACCGAGAAAACCAGCCTGTTTTAGTGCTTGGTTCACCCGGTGGCGCTCGCATTATTAATTATGTGACGCAAACTATTGTAGAAACATTAACTGAGGGAAACAGCTTAGTTAACGCGATAAAATCACCACGTATCGTAGATATGGGACGCGGCCTTGAAGTTGAAACACTCAGCAACGAGCAACGGGATGCATTAAAACAATTAGGTCATCACCATGTAACAGAAAAGTCACAAACCAGTGGCTTACACGGCATTATAAAAACCTCAAACCGTTGGCAAGGCGTGGCAGACCCCAGACGAGAGGGCACCGCAAAAGGTTGGTAAGCTCAAATTGCAGGCATAAAAAAGCGCCATGGATGAC
>CBDUPS010000098.1:0-6179 GCA_965369155.1 uncultured Spongiibacteraceae bacterium | reverse complement strand
TATTTAAGTTAAGCCAAGCCGTTCATGCCTTCGACAGGCTCAGGGTGTACGATGGTAGAAACGAATTACCTATTTTAGTTGAGCACCGGTTCGCCCCTTCTACAGCTCAGGGTGTACGATGGCAGAAACTATTTATCTATTTAAGTTAAGCCAAGCCGTTCACCCTGAGCCTGTCGAAGGGTGCATAACGTACATCACACCCCCTAACACTTATACAAGCTATTTACTGACTCTGATTACCACTGGGAATATCTTGAAACGCTACGCCTTTATCAGCCCGTGGTTCTTGAGGTAAACCCATCACCTGTTCGGCAATAATGTTTCTCATTACTTCATCAGTACCACCGGCTAAACGCACTCCGGGAGAAAAAAGCACACTGTGCTGAAAATGCCCAGCATCAATAGCGATGTCTGGGTCTGAGATAATGCCGGCCTGACCAAAATACTGGCAAACAAAGTTGGCAATTTCTTGGTTCATGTTGGCGCCAATAATTTTACCTAAAGATGCTTCAGCCCCAGGAATTCCCCCTTTGGCCACTGCGGTGAGCATACGTTTATTAGCCGCCTGTAACCCTGCATATTGGGTGTACCATCCAACTAATTTATCGCGCACTATGGGGTCATCGGCCACGGCGTTGCCATTAATGGTTTGTGTTTTTACCCAATCAAAAAATTGTGGAAAGCCTGTAGGTTGAATGCCACTAATCGCCATGCGCTCATTCATAAGAACGGCTATAGCCACGCCCCACCCAGCATCTACCTCACCCAAACGATAACTGTCGGGAGTAGTGGCATCGTTAAAAAACACTTCGTTAAAATGCTGCCCACCATCCATTTGTTTTATTGGCCTAACCTCTACCCCGGGCTGGCGCATATCAACCATAAACATTGTTAAACCACGGTACTTTGAAACCGTAGGGTCGGTACGACACAAAATAACGCCGTAATCAGAAAACTGTGCCCCTGATGTCCAAATTTTTTGGCCATTGATTTTCCAGTTATCGCCATCACGCACCGCTTTTGTTTTTAATCCAGCCACATCAGAGCCGGCACTGGGTTCACTAAAAAGCTGACACCACACATCGTCAGCACAGGCCATGCGAGGCAATAGTTCTTTTTTCATCTCTTCGTTGGCAAAGTGCATTAACGCAGGGCCACAGTTGCCAATTCCAATAACAAAGTAACCGTCACGGGTATTAAATTTTGCGACTTCTTGTGACCAAATAACGGCATGAATAGGTGATAAACCAGCACCGCCGTATTCTTTTGGCCACGTTATGCTGGCATAACCGGCATCGGCAACTTTTTTGTACCACGCTTTGGCTTCTTTAAAGGCGTCTTCCCCTTCCATGCTTTTGTAGAGCTTATCTTTTTTAAGTGTGGCGTTATCCATTAACCATTGGTGCACTTCGGCACGAAATTGAGCTTGTTCTGGCGTGTCATTAAAATCCATAGGGCTTCTCTCTTGGCTGTCTATTAGGCTATGTTTTCAAGGGTTACGAGTTGGTTGGCTAGACGTTCGCGCCACTGCCGATTACTCCCAATAACGAGTGATAAATATTGAGAGCGTCGATAATACAAGTGGCAATCAAACTCCCAAGTAAACCCCATCCCCCCATGAGCTTGAATATTTTCTTTGCTTATTTGAAAAAAACCATCACTGGCACTTACCCGCGCTGTTGCTGCAGCAAGAGGTAGTTCTGCGGCATCCGTAGCCAGTGCCCACGCGCCGTAATAGGCATTAGATCGTGCGAGCTCTAAGGCAATATACATATCGGCAAACTTGTGTTTTATGGCCTGAAACGATGCCACTTGCCTACCAAAGGCATAGCGGTTTTTGGTGTACTCAACCCCCATATTGATAGCCGCTTGTGCGCCACCAATTTGCTCAAAGGCAAACAGTACCGCCGCTTTATTTAACAGTTTGTCGTAGTGCTGTGCCGCATCATCAGTTTGACCTAATACAACCGCAGGGGTTGCGGTAAAGGTAATCTCTGCTTGTGGGCGGCTAGGGTCCATCGTTTTAACGGTATTACGAGCCACGGTGCTATGGCGTAAGTCTGCCAGGCACAATACCAAACAACCTTGAGCATCTTTGGCTAACACAACACTAATATCTGCCGCTGCGCCATCAGGTACGGCTATTTTTTTACCGGTAAGCTGGCCATCAATAAACTGGCAGTTCACCTCAAGCTCGCCCATTGTCTCTGCGCTTGCCAGCGTTCCAATCAGCTCCCCAGCCGCTAATTGTGGTAAATACTGTTGTTTTTGCTCTTCGCTGGCCGCTAACAAAATCGCTTCACTGGCTAAATAAACCGAGGAAGAAAAAGGAATGGGGGCAACGACTCGGCCAAGTTCTTCTGCAATTACGCAAAGCTCAAGATAACCGAGACCTAATCCCCCATAATTTTCTGGAATCGCCATCGCTGTCCAGCCTAACTCAATCACCGATCGCCAAAGCGCTTTGTGGTAGAGTTCATCTGTATCCAAAACCTCACGCACCACACTAGGAGTACATTGCTCCCGCAAAAAATTGGCGGCTTGGTCCCGTATAAATTGCTGATCTTCAGAGAATTCAAAGTTCATTATGTGCCCCATTTAGACGTATTTTTATAAGTAGTTATACGGCGCTACTGATTTGTTGGATCAATACGGCGCAAAAGTATTAAGCGGATTAAAGCCACTGTAGCAACTAACGGCGTAGTAAAAAATAAACACCCTCTTTAGAAATGCTATAGGTTCTGCGATTGTACCTCGCCTATTGTAACCACGTTATGTAAAATACCTTATCAAACCAACAATCTCATTTTTGTGTTCTATTAATTATTGGACTGTATTATGTATAAATTAAAAAGTAACTCATCGCTAAAAGGCCGCTTTAGTTTTATGCTGTTTCTTATGGCTTTATTGGCCGCCGCAGGATGCACCACAGAATCTCATCAAGCGGTAGAATCTGCAAAGGTAGAGTCTTATGGCGTAGCCTATCACGGTGAAAAAACCACATTAGTAGTGGGCAACTTCCAGAACCGTTCAAGCTATATGCAGGGGTTATTTTCTTCTAATACCGATAAATTAGGTAACCAAGCAAAAACAATATTAAAAACCCATTTACAACAAACCAACCGGTTTAATGTAGTTGATCGCGAAAGCCTGCAGCAAAATGAACAAGAAGCAAAGTTCTTAGGTGCTAAGCAAAGCATTCAAGGAGCCCGTTATGCGGTAACCGGTGATGTAACCGAGTTCGGCAGAAAGGTAACGGGTAACCGTCAGCTATTTGGCATTTTAGGCTCGGGTAAAAAACAAGTGGCTTATGCCAAAGTATCTCTCAACATTGTTGATGTTTTAACCTCGCAAATTGTGTATTCAACTCAAGGTGCTGGTGAGTACGCTTTAACTAATCGTGAGTTTGTAGGCTTTGGCGGTACAGCAGGCTACGACGCCACATTAAATGGCAAGGTGTTAAACTTTGCGATTACCGAGTCGGTTAATAATATGGTTCGGGATCTTCAGAACGGTGTATGGACAGTACAGCCTTAAGTTAAGGAAGCCGCTCTATGCAAACCAATAAACTCAGTGTGCTTATATTAATAAGTGCGCTGTTTATTACCGGCTGCGCAACCAATAAAGAAATATATTATTGGGGTGACTACGAGCAATTAATTTATAACTCCTATACCAAACCGGGCTCAGCCGATTCAACCACACAAATTGAAAGACTCAACAGAGATATTCAAAAAGCAGAATCTAAAGGTAAACAAGTACCCCCCGGCATCTATGCTCACTTAGCGTTTTTATATGCCCTAGAAGGTAAAGATTCCCAATCACAGTCTGCCTTTGAGCAAGAAAAAAACTTGTATCCTGAATCTGCTGTTTTTATTGATGGGCTGTTACGTCGTGCCAAGCAACACAAGGAAAATCAGTTGTGAGTTATTCCATCAGGCTGCGTCTTTTTTGCTTGGCTTTTATCGCTATTATTTTTTCTGGTTGTGCAACAAAGCCCTACGACTACAGTGCACTACAACAAAGTAAGCCAAGATCTATTTTAGTTATCCCACCAATAAATAACTCGATTGAAGTGAATGCACCCTATATTTATTTATCCACCATTACGCGGCCACTAGCTGAAAAAGGCTATTATGTTTTTCCGGTTGCCGTTATTGATTATTTATTTAAAGAGAATGGTCTGCCAACGCCGGCTGAAATGAATGAGGTTCCCCTTGATAAAATTGATGAGATTATTGGCGCCGATGCGGTGCTGTATGTCTCCATTGAAGAATGGGGACAAAAATATTTAGTCTTATCGTCTGAAACCAAAGTTCAGGCCACTCTCAGGCTAGTTGATGTAAAAACAGGCCGACAGTTATGGGAGGCAACCGCTTTTGCCAGACAATCATCAAATGATGGTAATAACGGAATTATAGGTGCGTTAATAGGTGCTGCTGTGACTCAAATAATGGCCTCTACCATTGCTGATGCAACACCTAATGTAGCTCGGCAAGCAAATGGCTTTGCTATCTTCAACAAAGAACGGGGCTTACTTGATGGGCCTTATAAGCCACAAACGGCTAATAAATAACCCTAAAAGTAATAACGTCATACATATCGTTAATTTAGTCATAACATAAATCTACTAAATGCAGTAAACCGCCCCATAAAAATAAAAGCTTTATACTATTTTCAGCCATGATATAAAGATATAAACAGCCATAAATACTGAGTAATTCATATTGATAAAAAACAAATTGTATTACACCTTTTTTGAAATTGACTCACAAACGATATTAAATAATTCTTCGTTAAAGGTTTTTTTGTGCCTATTCGTTATGATTATTTTAATATCAGGTTGTGATCTAAATAAAAAAAGTGAGCCTAAAAAAGAAACACCCTCTACGCTTAGCGTGACAACCATTAATAACGATCAAGGTTCACAAGTTGTAGACAATGCCAACATTCTAAGATCTTATGCTGAGGTCATTGAGAGACGCTGTAAATTAATTTCATCTGATTTAGGTATCGATATACGAGTAGTCACTTATTCTGCCGAACAAGATGATATTTTATTTACCGCACGAGAATATTTTAAAAAAAATGCTATGGGTAAAGGTTACCCCAGTGGTGGAATTTTACTATTAATCAATGCCAAAAAAAATGAAGCTAGAATTGAAGTTTCATATAATCTTGAAGGAATTTTTACTGATCTTTTAATAGGACGTTTAACACGTAATCAATTAGCATCTTATGCTTCATATAATGTTATTGGTATGGCCGTAATGGATGTTACCGATTTTATTTATGAATATGCTTTTGATAAAGCCGTTAGTGGTGATTGGGACTTACCACAGCAGTATCGAAATCTTGAGTCCTTCAAAATTAAGGAGTATGTGTATTTATCCGGTGGTGGTGGACATCAACTCAAGCTGCCAGACTATCCGGTTGACCATGATTTTAAAAAGGCTATTTCTCCTGAAAAAATTCAGCGCTATCAACCACACAATGCCCCTGCCTTAACAGCCAAATCTTGGCTCAATGTTTATAAAGATTTTGCATGGTATCCCTACTTAGATATTCTTACTGAGGGCAGCCAAATTATGCGCGCACGTTACCCGTTTGCACTTTATGAGGAAGCAAAACGCTTACAACAAATGAAACATATGCAGCCTTATAAGATACTGCAACAAGGTGACTATGCCGTAGCCCGTACAGCAAATAAATATGTGTTAGAGCACTGGATGCCCATATTAATGCACCGACAAAATGGTGTGTGGCAAGTTGACATTTCAAGCACTTATAAAAACCTTTATACGCCCTCTCCAGGCAAAACCTTTTATCAGCGAAACAAAAGCCATCCCTATGCGTTTGCTTTTAACGATATATGGTCAGACACTCTTGATTATCCTGAACCGCTTCCACTAGAGGGTAGTTCATTTGCTAAGCAAATAGATTCACTGCTAAACACTACAGATCCTCATAAAAAATTTACACTTGCGGAGCTTCTCTATCGAAATGCCTATGTGGCCGCAGAAGCACTCATTTATTATAAAGAAGCAGCCGACATGCTACCGAACGACTTTACTGTTCAGTGGACCTACGCACAAAGACTTATTTACGAAGGGGCGCCGAGTAAAGCTCTAGATGTTTTAGCTCGCCTAGATTCCCGAGCTAATGCATTACGTGGTGAT
>CBDUPS010000097.1:0-6214 GCA_965369155.1 uncultured Spongiibacteraceae bacterium | reverse complement strand
CAATGTAAAGCTCTTGCGTTAAAACCCAATGGCTAGCCATACCATTTAATACAAGATTATCGAAATCTTCATCGGCCTGAGAGTAGGCTAAAGAGCTGATGACAAGTGCGAAAATCATCAGGATACGACCAGTTGTTTTCAAGAAATAATCCATTTTTCTTATACTCATTATTATAGGACTAGTACTGTTATACGCTAATAATAGAACAATTTCACAAGATCACCATTAAAAATGGCTCATTTTTTATGGTACTCGTTGGCTTAAATTCGTCTTGGGTACCAATGAGATCGCCAGCGATCCATCACTTTTTCAATATAAACGGTTCTGCCATAACTCCCGTTATACCGTGCTAAAGCCAGCCCTAGATTACCATTTTCTTTTTTAAGGTAAAACTGCAATATACGGCAACCATAACGAAGGTTAGTGAGGGTGTCCATGAGGTTGTCATCGGTGCGACCTAGCTCTTTTTTCCAAAAGGGCATAACTTGCATTAAGCCTTGTGCTCCAGCACTTGATAGGGCAAAGCGATCAAAACCACTTTCGACTTCAATAACGGCCAACACAATATCGGGGTGTAGCTCTGCCGCCGTTGCCGCTTGATGAATAGCGCTGAGCAGCTCAAATTGTTCTTTTGGATCTTTTATAAAGCGTGACAAAGGTTGTGACATAGAAAAAAGCCAGACTTCGGCATCAAATTTGTCAGAGAAACTATGCTCTTTATTAAGGCCTTCTTTTAAAAAAGAGCGTAATTCTTGCTGTTCTTTACTGAGAGAGGAGGGCGCTTCTTTAATCGTTGCGGGTGCTAACGTTGATATAACAGGAGTCTGTGCAAAAATAATGGGGCAATAGATAAATGATAAGCAGCCCCCTATCAAGGGGAGCCACTTATTGTGCCCTTTATTATGTGTTTTTCTGGGTGATGTGCTGAATAACGTCATCTTCGGTTAACTCTTGTTTTTCATTAGTGCGACGGTGTTTGTATTCCAGCAAGCCTTTTTCTAAGCCTTTATCCCCAACAATAATGGTGTGAGGAATACCCATTAACTCAACATCAGCTAGCATGCCACCTAATCGCGCCTTATGCTCATCCATTAATAATACATCAATGCCTTGGTTTGTTAATCGTTGATAAAGCTCTAATACCTTATGACTTACATTGTCAGATTTATGCATGTTGATAGGGACAATAGCTACCAAGAAAGGGGCAATAGATTCAGGCCAAATAATACCGTTTTCATCGTTGTTTTGTTCGATGGCCGCAGCTACCACACGGGTAACACCAATACCATAACAGCCCATAGTTAATGTGGTGTTTTTGCCATTTTCATCTTGTACGTTAGCCGATAATGCGCTGCTGTATTTATCCCCTAACTGAAAAATATGCCCCACCTCAATACCACGCTTTATTTGTAATGTACCTTTGCCATCAGGGCTTGGGTCACCTTCAATTACATTACGAATATCTTCAATTTGAGCGCAGTCGACATCTCGTTGCCAGTTAACACCGGTTAAGTGAACGTCGTTTTCGTTGGCGCCACAGGTAAAGTCAGATAAATGTGCCGCACTGGCATCCACAATAATAGGGATTGTTAAGCCTACAGGGCCAATAAAGCCTGCATCACAGCCGATGATAGATTTAATGTCAGCTTCTTCAGCTAAGGCAAGAGGAGCACTTACTTGGGGAAGTTTTTCTGCCTTAATCGTATTAAGCTCATGATCTCCCCGAATAATTAAGGCAACTAATGAGGATTTTCCATCAATAGTCTCACCTTTTACGATTAGTGTTTTAACACTTTGCTCTGGCTTTATGGAGAGAAATTGACAGATTTCTTTAATAGTTTTTTGGTTAGGGGTTGAGACTTTTTTCAGTGGCTGAGACGGTTCAGGACGCTCACCTTGTGGGGCAATCGCCTCAGCTTTTTCGATATTTGCGGCAAAATCACTCTCAGTGCTAAAGGCAATGGCATCTTCACCTGACTCGGCTAACACATGAAACTCATGGGAAGCGCTGCCACCAATGCTGCCAGTATCAGCTAATACTGGGCGAAAGTTTAATCCCAAACGGGTAAAGATATTATTGTACGCTTGATACATAGCGTCGTAAGTTTGTTGTAGTGATTCTTGGGTAAGATGAAATGAGTAAGCATCTTTCATTATGAACTCACGTGAGCGCATAACCCCAAAACGAGGTCTAATTTCATCACGAAACTTAGTTTGTATTTGATAAAAGTTAGCCGGTAGATGTTTGTAGCTTTGTATTTCGTTACGAATTAAATCGGTGATTACTTCTTCGTGGGTTGGCCCTAAGCAAAATGCCCGGTCATGGCGATCGTTAATGCGTAATAATTCTTTGCCGTATTCTTCCCAGCGTCCAGATTCTTGCCAAAGCTCTGCTGGTTGTACCACAGGCATGAGTAACTCTTGCGCACCGGTGCGGTTCATTTCATCACGAACAATAGCCTCTACTTTTTGTAGCACCCGCAGTCCTGAAGGCAGCCATGTGTATAAACCAGAAGCGACTTTTCGAATTAAGCCGGCTCGTAACATCAGTTGATGACTAATGGTTTCGGCATCGGTGGGAGTTTCTTTGAGAGTGGCCAGTAAATATTGAGAAGCGCGCATAATTGAAAATAATCCAAATAAAGAAGAAAAAAGGCTAAAAATCTAATTTTACGATTGTTGTGGCAAAGGGTACAGTAGCGATTGCAAAAACAAGAGAGGTGTTTGAATGTTTACACTGGATGAACAATTAAAAAAAGACACAATACTGGTTGGTGAAAAAGAACTATGCCTTGTGCTTTTAGCTAACGACACAAATTACCCTTGGGTTATTCTGGTGCCTAAGCGTGAAGATATCACCGAGATTTATCAGCTTTCCAAGCAAGACCAGCAACTACTACAGCAGGAGTCCTGTGATGTGGCAAAAAAGCTACAGCAGCATTTTAAGGGCGATAAAATGAACGTGGCGGCATTAGGTAATGTGGTTAAGCAGTTGCATATACATCATGTGGTTCGTTATGAAAACGATGTTGCATGGCCTGCACCCATATGGGGGAAGGTCGCTGCCAAGCCATATACACCGGCTCAAATGGAGGAGATGTATCATCAGTTACAAGCGTTATTACTGTAACGAGTAGATGGCGTTTTAACCGGCAATAAAAAACCCACCAAAAGGTGGGTTTTTTATAAAACAAGATAAACTTAAACAGCCATATCTTTCATACGCTTTAATGGGCGTACTTTAACAGCAGTAGACTTAGGCTTGGCTTTAAACATTTGCTCTTCACCAGTAAAAGGATTAATACCTTTACGAGCTTTTTTAGCAGGCTTAACAACCGTTGAAATTTTCATCATGCCAGGCAATACAAACTCACCACATGAGTTCTTTTTGATATGACGCTCTACCAAAACGCTTAACTCTTCTAATACGTCAGATACTTGCTTTTTAGACAGTTCAGTATTTTGAGAGATTTCAGCCAAAATTTGCGTTTTAGTGTAACGCTCTTTGATAGCGGTAGCTTTACGTGCTGGCGCTACTACTTTTGCAGCGGCTTTTTTAGGTGCTGCTTTCTTTGCAGCAGTTTTTGCTTTAGGAGCGGCTTTTGCTTTGGGTGCAGCTTTCGCTTTAGGGGCTGCTTTTTTAGGAGCGGCTTTTTTTGCGGCAGGTTTTTTTGCGGTGGCCATGGTATTTCCTTTTTATAATTGTTGTGTTTCGGCTTTTCCTTTCAGGGAAGGATTGAGACCTTAGTTGAATGTTAAGCGAATAACTACAGCAATATTTTCTTAACTGACACTATATATATAGCAATAGTTTTATTTCGGCAACACCTTAAAGCAACTTTATTGGTGTTTTTTTGCACTTTTACCCTATATATAGCTAATTAGGGATAAAAATAGAGGTTTGCCCCTATGTTGAGAGGTATTTATTTAAAATGAGTAAAGATGAAAAGCCATGACTTAAACCCTTAATGTTCGCTATAATCCATGCCAATTTTTCAATAGCTGTTGAGCTTTTGTTAGGGCAATTAAAACAGGCTTGATAGATTCTTCTGCACAACCTAAGTGCAAAAAAAATATAAAATGACCGTGGGTAGGCAACTAATGCGAACAGATTATTGTGGCAAGTTAAATGAAAAGCATATTGATGAAGACGTAACACTTTACGGTTGGGTTGATCGCCGTCGAGATCATGGTGGGGTTATTTTTGTCGATTTGCGTGATAGAGAAGGGATTATACAAGTTGTTTTTGACCCAGATGCAGAGGCGTCTTTTGCACAGGCAGATAAAGTCCGCAGTGAATATGTATTAGAAGTTAAAGGTCGGGTACGCGCCAGAGACGCGGCAACAGTTAACAAGGATATGGCGACCGGCTCAATTGAAGTGTTAGGTAAAACGCTCACCATTCTTAATACCGCCGAAACACCACCCTTTCAGTTAGATGAGCATACCGAAGTAGGTGAAGATGTTCGTCTGCGTTATCGCTACATGGATTTACGCCGTCAAAGTATGCAGACCAAACTGCGTTTAAGAGCAAAAATTACCAGTGTTATTCGCCGCTTTTTAGATGACCATGATTTTTTAGATATTGAAACGCCGATACTTACCCGAGAAACGCCTGAAGGCGCACGAGATTATTTAGTGCCAAGCCGTACCCACGAAGGTAAGTTTTTTGCGTTGCCACAGTCACCACAGTTATTTAAGCAGTTATTAATGGTGGCGGGCTTTGATCGTTACTATCAAATTGCCCGTTGTTTTCGTGATGAAGATTTACGTGCTGATAGACAACCTGAGTTTACTCAGATAGATATTGAAGCGTCTTTTATTGATCAAAACCAAATTATGGCGATTACCGAAGACATGGTAAAAGGCTTATTTAAAGAAGTATTAAATGTCGATTTGCCTGATTTGCCTAAAATGACTTATGCGGAGTCAGTGCGTCGTTTTGGTATTGACCGTCCTGATTTGCGTATTCCGTTAGAGCTAGTAGATATTAAAGACTTACTCACCGATGTAGAGTTTAAAGTCTTCTCAGGCCCTGCTAATGATCCTAAAGGCCGTATTGCAGCGTTAAAAATAACCGGTGGTAATGACAAACTCACCCGTAAACAAATTGATGATTACACTAAGTTTGTAGGTATCTACGGTGCCAAGGGTTTGGCGTACATAAAAGTTAACGATAAAAATGATTTAGAAAATGGTTTGCAGTCGCCTATCGTTAAGTTTTTACCCGAAGATGTAAGACGCAGTATTTTGCAGCGTTTAGACGCTGAGAATGGTGATTTAATTTTCTTTGGGGCAGACAAAGCCAAGGTAGTTAATGAATCGTTAGCGGCACTGCGAGTAAAAATAGGTGAAGATTTAAATCTTATTACCACTGAATGGGCACCGGTATGGGTGGTTGACTTCCCCATGTTTGAAGAAGATGGCGAGGGTGGCTTAACACCATTACATCACCCCTTTACAGCCCCTTCATGTAGCGTAGAAGAGTTAAAGGCCAATCCTGAGGCAGCATTATCTATTGCTTACGATATGGTGCTTAACGGTACTGAGTTAGGCGGTGGATCTATTCGTATTCATAATAGCGCTATGCAGCAAGCGGTATTTGAGGTGTTAGGTATTGGTGAGCAAGAGCAACAAGAGAAGTTTGGCTTTTTACTTGATGCTTTAAAGTATGGTGCACCTCCCCATGGTGGCTTGGCTTTTGGTTTAGATCGCTTAGTAATGCTGATGACCGGAGCACAATCTATTCGTGAAGTTATTGCCTTCCCTAAAACACAGTCAGCCGCCTGTGTTATGACCAATGCTCCCGGGGTAATTAAAACACGTCACTTAAACGAATTAAGTATTAGTGTTAAGAAAAAACAAAAAGCTAGCGAGTAACAAAGAGGAAGATTCATGGCAGGGCACAGTAAATGGGCCAATATAAAACACCGCAAGGCAGCACAAGATGCAAAGCGAGGTAAAGTATTTACTAAGCTGATCCGCGAGATTGTGATTGCTGCAAAACAAGGTGGCCCATTACCTGAAGATAATCCGCGCCTGCGTATTGCGGTGGATAAAGCCTTAGCGGCCAACATGACAAAAGACACCATTGAGCGGGCAACTGCCCGTGGTGCGGGCACTAACGATGCCGATAATATGGAAGAGGTAACCTATGAGGGTTACGGTAACGATGGGGTCGCTATTTTAGTAGAAACTCTAACCGATAACCGT
>CBDUPS010000096.1:0-6231 GCA_965369155.1 uncultured Spongiibacteraceae bacterium | reverse complement strand
CCTAACCTCCGCTGGTGTTGTTATCTCTGGTGGTCGTGGTATGAAAAATGGTGAGAATTTCTCATTACTCTATTCTGTTGCCGATAAGCTAGGTGCCGCTGTTGGAGCCTCTCGTGCGGCGGTTGATGCAGGCTTTGTACCTAATGATATGCAAGTGGGTCAAACCGGTAAAATCGTTGCCCCTGATCTTTATATTGCAGTAGGTATTTCTGGCGCTATTCAACATTTAGCGGGTATGAAAGACAGTAAAGTTATTGTTGCCATTAATAAAGATGAAGATGCACCTATTTTTCAGGTTGCGGATTATGGCTTAGTAGCTGATTTGTTTGATGCCGTTCCAGCATTAGATAAACTGCTATAAAGTTTATAGTATGTTAATGAAAAACCCAGTTTTTTGCTGGGTTTTTTTTTGAAAACTGGTAATGTATGGCTACTCGTTTTTTCTATAACATCGGAGTTATTATGCGAATTTTTCAACGATTAATCATATTAAGTTGTCTACTTCCCGCCCTGAGTTATGCAGGATGGTTTTCTGATAAAAATGCCGGTTGGCATATTGATACAAACCACAGCCAACTTTCTTTCTCATCCTTAAAGAGCCAGTCTATTTTTGAGAATCACCAGTTTTCTGTTTTTTTTGGACAGTTAACAGTAGCCGGTGATTTAACAGTAACTATTGATTTGAATAGCTCAGAAACAGGGATTGCCATTCGTAATGAACGTTTAGCTTCGATGCTCTTTGAGACCAATACGTATCCCCAGGCAATTTTTTCAGCACAACTGCCGGAAAGTGCATTACCAAAGCATTTAAAAAAACAGCAAAGCAAAACTTTAGAAATCAATGGCCAGCTAAGTTTGCATGGTAATCAGCAGCCGGTAACGTTAAAAGTAAAAGTGGTGCGAATAAATAAAAAACGTATTGCGGTCAGCACTGTCGAGCCTGTGGCTATTAATGTGGCTCAATTTGCGTTAAGTGATGGGGTAGAGGCCTTACGCGAGATTGCAGGATTACCAAGCATTAGTCTCATCGTGCCGGTTACGTTTGCTGTAGAACTTGAGCAAGAGTAGTGACAGGCATAAGAATCTGCGAGCACTAGCAAGTGTCTCGCAGGTTGTTAATCTCGCCGTAGGTGGTCTCGAATCGCGATAGGGTTGGGTAGTGCCCAAACCACGATATAAGATGAAATAATTAAGGTGAATATAGTGGTGGCCTGAATAAGCAGTGATGCTTCTTCACTAATAAGGCCGCTACCAATGGCCGCATAAGCAACTAATAAAGAAAACTCACTGGTTTGCCCAAGACGCAAGCCCACATCCCAAGCAAATTCTTTGCGCCCCACAACAGGCAGTATTAAAAGTCTAATAATAAGCGGTTTAAGGGATAAAACAGTCACCCCTAAAATAAGCGCTGGAATGATAACAGCGTTAAGTAATTCTAGATTAAAACGAGCTCCTAACGAGAAGAAAAAAACCACCAAGAAAAAATCCCGTAAAGGTTTTAAGTTAATGGCGATGTATTGCGATACGGGGCTCATGGCAATGGATACCCCGGCAATAAAAGCCCCCATCTCTGCAGATAACCCCATATAAAAAGACAGCTCAGCAATACCTAAACACCAGCCAATGGAGACTAAAAAGATATACTCATGAAAGCGGTCAAATTTGGTAATGAGTGGCAATAAAATAAACTTCATCATTAGAAAACTGAACAAGCCCACAGCAGGTAAGCCAATAGCAGTTTTAGCAATAATACTTGGGTCAAAGCCGTTGCTATCGCCGCCCATAACGATAATGAGGGTGAGGATAGCAATAATGTCCTGTAGCAGTAGCAGGCCAATCATAATCTCACCTGTACGCTTATGGTGTAGCAGGGTGGTGGGTAGTAACTTTATTCCAATGATGGTGCTGGAGAACATCATGGCTGCGCCAATAACCAAGGCTTCTGTGGTGGAGTAATTAAAATAGCTAGCAACTGCCCAACCCATACCAAAGAACAGTACTGAGCTTAAGAGGCTTGCAATTAAACTATCTTTAAATACAGCGAAAAGAGCCTTAGGTTGCATATCAAGGCCCAAAAGAAATAACAAAAAGATAATACCTATATGGGAAATATCACTGAGCCATTCAATATCAGTAATATAGCCAAAACCATAGGGGCCAGCTAAAGCGCCAAGAACAATGTAAGCAATAATAACGGGTTGTTTGGTAAATAGAGCAGCAGTGGCAAAAACGGCTGCGCCACTAAAAATCAAGAAAAACGAAAATGTTAAATTTATATCTTCCATGGAGGCTCTATTGTGGAACGTTAAGGAGTAGTTAACCGATGCGTTAAAATTTCTCCATTATAACACGAAGTAAAAAGCACATAGAGACTTACCAAGATTTGCTCTAAGGTTTAATAACCAGCAAATCCGTACGAAGATTTTTAATAGTCTTTTCTGCGGTGTTACCTAATAAAATGTTCCTTATTCCTTTGCGGCCAACACTGCCCATTACTAAAATATCGGCTTTTATTTTATTGGCAATACTGGGAATACTTTTGGCAGGGTTGCCAGCTCTGATATGCACTTGGGTAATATCAATATTAGCTTGCTTACAGATGGCATTGGTTTTTTCTAATGCCTCGGTGCCTTTTTTTGCCATTAATTCATCAGGCTCAATAATGGCTAATTCTTTAAGTGGTTCGGCAATACTTAATACATAAGCACAGTGCAATTGGCTCTGGGTTAGCTTGGCCCATAAGTCGGCATTTTGTAGCACTTTGATATTCATTTTTTGTTGTTTGGCATCTTTGCTTTGAGCATCAACCGTTGCTAGTACTACGGGCTTTGCTTTCCACTTATGTTGAGTTAATAACAACAGTGGCACAGTTAATTGCCGGATAAGCTGCCAGTCAGTGGGGGTGTAAAAAGCCCGCTCACTGCGGTTCCCCATTTTTATGACAAGGGCGGAGCTTTTCTCTTGAGTATGCCGAACGATAGTACTGGTAATATCACTCGACTCAATAACCTCTATAGTGCTATTGGTTAGTGATGGGAAGTGCGCGAGCGTTTTAGAAATATGACTATGTAAAGTGGCCTTATCATTAAACTCAGAGGGTGTAGCAGTATTAATAAATGCTTTTATAGTAATGGTTGATTGGGCTGAGGCAAGAAACGCTTCAGCTTTTTTTAAGGCTTTATGATTGGTGGTGTCAAAGTCCCAAATAATAACAATATCATTCATGTCGAACACTCTGCGTAAACTGATTTAAAGCTATTATAGAGACTTTGCTGCAATCTGGGGGGAAAACAGTACTTTTTATGCGTTAACGCAAAACTTTTTAACGCTGATGAAAAACGGGCGTTGTTCCATCGGCACCTACTTGATAGGTTACAGAGAAATCAGAAAAGCTTGTTTTAGCAACACGAGGGTCGCGATCAGGGCGCAAGTCATAGGAGGTGAAGCCACAGCGCTTCATAAAAAAGAGCTGATCTTTTAGCACGTCACCAATAGCCCTTAGTTCCCCTTTATATCCATAATTATCCCGTAATATTTTTGCATAGCTATAACTACGGCCATCAGAAAAAACGGGGAAATTAAGGGCAATAAGCTCTAGGGAGTCTATGTCTTTTTGCTCAAGAAGCTCCGGGCTTTCATCACTATCAAGCCAAACACCAGCTATTTTTCCTTGTAGGCTGTCTTTATGAGCCAGCCAGCAGGTTAAGGGAACAATCGTATTACTTGATATGCTCTCAAGATTATAAGTGTCACTTTTTTCTAGCAAAGTCTGCGTATTCTCAACCAGCTTCTCACCTTTAAGTAGTAAGTTACTCATAAACACGCTCCTTAAATGGATCTAAACCTAAACGATTAATAACATTAACGAAGCTTTCATCAGCAATACGATTATCGATGTAAACCTGAATAATTTTTTCAACGACATCGGCTATTTCATCTTGAGAAAAAGAGGGGCCTAAAATCTTACCAATGGCGGCATTCTCGCTTGAGTCTCCACCAAGTGATACCTGATAAAACTCCTCTCCTTTTTTATCAACACCTAAAATACCAATGTTACCAATATGGTGATGGCCACAGGCGTTCATACAACCAGAGATATTCAGTTCAATTTCACCTAAGTCGTACATGTAATCTAAATCTTCAAAACGTCGTTGAATCGACTCAGCAATAGGAATGGATTTAGCATTGGCTAATGAACAGTAATCACCACCAGGGCAGCAGATAATGTCGGTAATATAGTTAAGGTTTGGTGTTGCTATACGCAGCTTAACCAAGGTATCCCATAGTTCTTTTAAGTCTGTTTTTTTCACATCAGCAAATACAAGATTTTGCCGGTGAGTGGTGCGTACCTCGCCAAAAGAAAAGCGATCTGCAAGGTCGGCAACGGCATCTAACTGTTTATCCGTTATATCACCAGGAGCTACACCTGTAGGCTTAAACGATAAGTTAACAATGCTATAACCCGGCACTTTGTGGGGGGCAACATTATGCTGCACCCAACGAGCAAATCTCTCATCTGCATTTTTTTCTTGAGCTAATTGCTGATTAACCGCGAGCTCATCTAATGCCTCATAAGGCATAGTTGAGAAGTAACTTTTAACACGGTTAACTTCTTTTTCCGTTAGGGTGAGAGCATTGTTTTTTATATGCTGCCATGTTTCTTCTACTTTTTCGGCAAAGGCTTCGGTGCCCATGCTTTTTACCAGTATTTTAATACGGGCTTTAAACTTATTGTCTCGTCGACCTAATTGGTTATAAACCCTAAGGATAGCCTCAAGGTAGGTAAGTAGGTGTTCCCAAGGTAAGAACTCCCTAATGGGCACGGCTAAAATAGGGGTGCGACCTAAACCACCGCCAACTAGTACCCTAAAGCCGGTATTGCCATCAGCATCTTTGGTGATGATGAGTCCAATATCATGAATAAATACAGCGGAGCGATCTTCTTTAGACCCACAAACAGCAATTTTAAATTTACGCGGTAAAAAGGCAAATTCAGGGTGAAAGGTTGACCACTGGCGAATAATCTCACACCAAGGTCGTGCGTCTTCAATTTCATCTTGTGCAGAGCCTGAGTAGTGGTCTGCCGTTGTGTTACGCACACAATTACCACTGGTTTGCACTGAGTGCATCTCTACTTCAGCGAGTTCTTCAAGAATATCAGGAACTTCTTCAAGCTTAGGCCAGTTTAAGTGAATATTTTGTCTCGTAGTGATATGAGCAAAACCCTTATCGTACTCGCGAGTAATATGGGCAAGTTTACGAAGTTTTTTAGACGACAACATACCGTAAGGAACAGCAATACGTAGCATAGGTGCTAGGCGTTGCACATAAAGGCCGTTTTGTAAGCGTAGTGGCAAAAATTCAGCCTCAGTGAGCTGGCCTGCCAAATAGCGATTAGTCTGGTCACGAAACTGTTTGGTTCGTTCTTGAATAATCTGTCGGTCGTAATGATCGTATTGATACATGGCTAAAAAAGCGCTTCCTAATGATTGGGTGATTGGGCGCGAAATATACCAGATATTGACGCACTCATGGAATGAATCTTTTTTTATATACAAAGAAGATTTAGCAATAACCCATTTGATTTCACTAAAACTGAAGTGTCTGCTTAAGTTTGTTAGTGAAAGTGGGTATAATTGCGGTGTTTTTATGTAGGTACTTTGCTACAGGCGTGTATTGTACCTGTTTTACCGTATTTTACTATTGAAGAGGGCTAGGAATGTCTGAGCAAAAAAATGAAGATGGTATGGTTGATGCAATTGCATCGGTGTTACTGATAACTATTGCCTTAGTAGGCGCTGTGTTTTGGTTAAGTGGTATGCCATCATAAGTCATGGGTTATATGAATTAAAAAAACCGAGCTTATGGCTCGGTTTTTTTTAATGTTTTATTCTCAGGTGCGTTAATTTATAAGGTTACATACCGGCGCTTTTTAACATCAAGTTAACCGCAAGGATAATAGTGCCAATAAAAACAATGGTGGCAATTAATCCTACGATAACAAAAGTTTTAAAATTGCCATGCTTAAAATCTCTTTCGCGGTTTTTATTGCTTTGCACTCCAAAAAATGCAGACATTACACTAAAGATAACACTGATTATTGAGGGCTTCTCATTAGACGGTTGCTCATTTTTCACTTAAGTTCCCCTGATTTTTTAGATTAAAATATTTTTGCCCAGCGTTTACGCTTCCATAGCATAGCAAAGACTGAGGCAGAAATGATTTTTTCGA
>CBDUPS010000095.1:0-6246 GCA_965369155.1 uncultured Spongiibacteraceae bacterium | reverse complement strand
TTTACAATGCTGAATATATGTCAATTTTGTGAAACTAACCTGCCCAACCACCTGAATATCCATAATCGGCATCAGCCTCTTGGGACTGCTCCTCGGGAAACTCAGCGCCTAAGCATGGGTCTACAATCCTGGCCCTACAATCAAGCATGTCGTCATGGGTACTAACCGGAAACGCCATGTACTCATCGTTAATAAATAGCTCTATGTAATCGCAGTACCTGCCCTCATAGTCAGTATATGGCAATGACTTAGGCATCCACATCCTGCCTTGTTCAAATATAGGCACAAGCTTCTTAATCCTATCAGTCTTGCTGGCCTTGCCCCCAAGGGGAGTTATGTCAAAGCGGTAGTTCCTGTGCTCCATCTCGTACTTAAAGTGCTCAATGTCAGACTGCATACCATATTGCTCATACCCAACCTTTATTGGCTTGTATTTGCGATGAAAGGCAAAGAGCCGCTCAGCCCTCTCAGTTAAATTAAGCCTGTCCCTCAGCGCATCTATTAAGTAATAGTTATTGTCAGTTGAAAGGCCAATGACCTCGATGACCGTGTAATCAGAGTTTTTCTTCTTAGCGTGAGCTGGGTCTACCAGTATATAAATGTTCATCTCGCTGGTATCTGGCTTGCTGGTGTAATGCTTTAACCACTCTTCCTTAAAGCCCATTGCCTTGTCGGCCACAGGGTCTTGAAGCATCTGAGAGCCAAAAGTATAAGGCCCAAAGTCCCTGCGCTTCTCTTGCAGTAGCTCCTCGCTCATAAATACCGGAGCCCCATCGATCTTGCCACCCACCCTTGCTGGCTTAATCCTGGGCTCAACCGAGCCCCTATCCATCATTGTCCTGTAAGTATCATTCTGGTGGTATCTGGTGCCAATGTACCTCTTCTTGCCGCCCTGAGCGCCTAGAGAGAGTGAAAGCTCCCATGCCTCAGTCGTCTTTTTAATCTGGTCCGGATTGGTCACAGACTCTTTAGTCACCACATCATCATAAACCAATAAGCTAAAGTGCTTACTTGTCGGCTGGCCATCAACCAAACCCCAGGCCTCTATTGTCGCCTCTTTTGGGTTTGAGCTTCTCTTAACTATAATGCCAGAGTCTAAAGACCATTTAGGGGCCTCTGTTTGAGGCTTCTCATAAAGTACATCAGAAAAGAGCGCCTTTAAAAAGGTGTTGTTCTCTAGCTCTCTTTTGATCTGCTCTAGAAATGCCTTAGCAATTGGCCTTGTATGGCTAAATATTCCAATGGTCGTATTATCGGGGTCTTTTAATATGTCCCTTATAGACAAGCCAAAGGTGATTAGAGTGGACTTGTAGTGCTCTCTGGCCCATAGGTCTAAATACCCATCTGATGCCGCCTCAACCTCTCTAGCGCACTCATAGAGCCAGTCGTGATTAATGTCTAATCTCTTGCAACCCCTTGTTAGTAAGAAAAACAGGTCCTCGGTGCATAGAGCCCTCATGGCATCCGTATCATGGTCAGCCAACACCTGGTCATAAAGATTATTAGACTGGTTGCGGGTCAGGCCAGTGCATATGCTCACTCACCGACATCCTTTACTTTTTGAATACGGTCTAAGATGTCCTCTTTGGTCACCTCAACCTCAGCATTCAAGTTTACATTCTCAGTCATTATTCGCTCTTTTACTTTCCCAATTGTCCTATCTAATAAAAAGCCCAACCTCTGCTGGTCGCCCTTTGTAATAGCCTTAGTCAGTATATTAAGCACCACCAAGTCAAGAGCTGGCGTCTTTGGATCCTTAAGAGCCCTCAACATCTCATCCTTCGTGTGCTCTGAGTATTTATAAATACAAGCCTCTAAATCATTAGCATAAGCTGCCCTAGCTGCCTTTAAATCGTTAGCGAGCTTTGGCCGACCCTTTGGATTACCTGAAATGCCCTTTTTAAACTTAGTATCGTTGCTGCTCACGCCTGTTTTGCCCCTGTTTAACGCCCTGTTACTTTAACTTTACTTTAACTATTCGACATCCCATGTCATTGGCTCGCCGTTTCTAATTACATCAGTTCTGCCGGTGTATTTGCACCACCGCGTTACTATAACATCTATGTAATGTGGGTCTAGCTCCATCATGTAGCACTTACGGTTAGTCTTCTCACAAGCTATTAGTGTTGAGCCCGAGCCTCCGAAGAGGTCTATGATATTAATATATTCTGGCTTCCGCTCGAATGCCCTTGTCGCTAGCTCGATAGGTTTCTGCGTAGGGTGCTCGCCAGTTCTCTCGCCATGAAGGTGCTGCATGGATCTAACGAACCAGACTTCCTTCTTGGTCTTAGGGTAAACCCAAACAAGCTCAAACCTAGAGGTGAAAACTTTGTTCTCATTATCTGAGTGAGCCTTTGTCCATACAATATAGGAACCACTTTTGTAATTAGGAATCGTGTCGCAATAATAGTCAGCACCCCACAACCAGTATTGCTTAGCCTCTATGCTAAAGATGGGCTTGGCATCGAAGTCCTCAGAGTCGCCAATAACTTCTTTGTATGTCGTTGTTGTCTTTCCCATCTTAGAATAATCAGTATCCAAACTCATCCCATAAGGCGGGTCAGTGAAGACCATATCAGCTTTCTCGCCGTTCATTAGTCGTTCGACAGCCAGTGCATCAGTAGAATCGCCACACAAAAGCCTATGCTCCCCAAGATTATAAATATCGCCCAGCCTAGAAATAGACTCTGTAACATTTGGCACCTCATCTTCTGTTGGATCCGGCTCATGTTCCACGTGGAACTCTTTTTCATACTCATTAAAATTAACCTCTGGGAAATGAAACGTGTCCTTCATCTCTTCAAAGCTCATCTCAGCATGGTGGGCAAACTCATATAGCCCATCCTTTGTTACCTCGCCATACTGTGACGCAAGGCTTAATACTATGCTCTTGGCCTGCTTTAAGTTGTCGGCGATTACAAAACTTACTGGGAGCTTATCTGGTATGTGATAGCCCTCGTTTTGCATCATCAATAAACACCTAAGCCTTTGGTGGCCGTTTAGTAGGTTAAGCTTTCCATTTTCATCTTCCCATACCGTAAAAGGCTCTGAAAACCTGTTCTTAAGGATGGATTTTTTAAGGCGCTCATAATTCTCTTTACTTAAGCTTTTTAACTCGCCCTGGAATTCTTTTAACTTCGTCCAGTCTATTAGCTCTGTTCTGCGCCAGCCTATCTCTACCTGCTTATCCACTTTTCACCATTTCCCTATGTTTATCGCTCAATTCCAATATAATGCCGTCTAGCTTTACAACTCTGCCTGGCTGCTCTTTATCAACGTAAGCCGTGAATATATATTTAGACTCACATTGGTCGCAAAGCCCTTTTGCTATCTTGTGCTCCAACCTAGATGGTTTTTCAATATTAGCCTTTACTTGCCCGCCGCAAGCGCACGCCGCCTGTACTTCTCTAGTTATTTTACCCATAGACACTCCAGCCTTTTGCCCGCTTTATCGGCCCTTGCCTCTTTGGTTACCTTTTGCCAGTCCAATAAGCCATCATACATATCAGAATCATAACCAGATAGTAACACCCTGCCTTGCAATGTCTTTAGAAATTGTATTAACTCTAGATGGTCCCTGTCATCCATTTCGTGTTTATACCGCCCGCCACGCCTGGTGGCATGATGATATGGTGGATCCACGTAAAAAACAGTATCCTCTGAATCGTGTGTTGCCATCACCTCTTTGGCATCCTTACACTCAATAACAACGCCCTTAATGCGCTCATAAAAACACGGTATGTGCTGGGGCCAGTTAACCCAATCATGTGCTGGTGTGGTGCCAGACCTGTTTGAGTTTGATCTAAATCCTGTTTTAGACTCTAGGTTGGTGGCTGAGTCAGCCCCAAAGCCCATAAATGATCTAACTATTAAGCGCCTAGCTTTTTCTACAGGATCCGGATGGTAAACATGGGCTAATTCAAATTCGCGCCTAGAGAAAGGCGTGGCCTCGACAAGCGCTTTAAGTTTTAAATGATTGGTCTTATGCCCTAGCACATTAAAAAGCGAGTACAGCGAGTCGTCCAAATCATTATAAACCTCTCCATAAGATCGGGGCTTTTTCATAAGAACAGACGCCGCTCCGCCAAATGGCTCGACATAAACCCTATGGTCACCTAGGTGGCTAATAATCCAATCAGCCAATCTAAACTTACCGCCAAAATAACGCAAAACAGGACGCTTCAATTCAATCCCCCTAGTTTAGAACTAAACTAGAATTGTAATACTATTGACGGGATTAGTTGTCCACCGGCATATCCAAACCAAGCCCCAACTATTACGTCTGATGCCCAGTGTCGATTGGCAGCAATTCTCATGTATCCTGTCGTGGCGGCTAATGCTAGGGCAGCTGGGCATAGTTTTGGCTCATCGTTACAAATTATCCCAGCCCCCGTGAAGGCAGCACTGGTGTGACCAGAGAAAAAAGAGGCAGTACCTGAGCCATTAGGCCTTACCCTTTTAGAGGTTGTTTTAGTAAGGTGGGTTAGGGCAGAAACACCGGCCTCTGCTGCTAGCACCCCGCCAAGTCTTTCAAGCACCCTGTCTTTGCCTAATTGAATAACAAAAGGGGCGGCCAGCATCGTGTATTGAGTGTAATCGCTAATAAGAGCCGCTTTTTGAGTATCATCCCACTTTAACTTTGCTTTAACATAGTCGTCGAAAGGCTGGATTTTACTGAAATGCTCATCACCTGCTAGGGTCGATCTGACGGACAAAATAATAAAAACAAAAACTAATAAGACACGCATAAAGCCCCCAAAGGCTAAATGCTATCACTATTTCTTACACTTTCTTACAGATCTGGACTTTCGTAAATGCTTAATTATTGGGATGCTTTGGGCGTGAACGAATTGGCGTACATAATCCCAGACACTCAAAGTCGTGATGGTGTGGTTAACCCGCTCATACCTGTGGCTCATCATATTTGTCAGATTAGGCCGACTTTTTTAATACATTTAGGCGACCATTGGGACTTTCCCAGTCTGTCACAATATGACAAGGGTAAGAAGTCGCATAGGTCTCGCACCTATCACTCAGACGTAGTGGCTGGAAATAAATCAATGGCCGAGTTTTGGGAAATCATATTAAAGCACTGGCCGCGCTTCCACTCAGAATGCCAGTCAGTCATTTTAAAGGGTAACCATGAGCAGAGGCTTGATAGGGCTAAAGAGTATGGCCCAGATGAGCTGGTTTCATTAATGGACCTTTACCCGCCTGATTACACCAATTGGCACCAGGTCATACCTTTTTTGAGAGTGTTTGAGTGGAATGGTATTGAGTTTTGCCATTACTTTCAAAACACTGGTGGCCCAAGGCCTATTGGAACCGCTCGCCAGCTTTTATTAAAGTCTCATAAATCCAGAATAGCTGGGCACAAGCAGGGCTTTGATTATGAAGAGATGCCCTCGGGCTCTAATTCAATGATTCAGGCCATGATTGTAGGCTCCTGTTACTACCATGATGAAGAGTACAAGGCGCACACGCAGAACCACTTTAGGGGCACCGTTGTTTTAAAGAGCTTTGAAAATGGCGTATTTGATTTCTCAAGGTATTCCCTCTCAGCCCTTGCGGCAAGGTTTGGTAGAGTATGAAAGACGAAAGGGACGTTAGGGCTGACTGTAAGCTGGCTATAAACAAAGACTGCGATGAGGCCACGCTGACAATGAAATTTTCTGAGCCCGTAGACCCTATGGAAATAGTAGGTTTCTTACAAGATTATGTGGACTCGTTTAAAGAGAGTTTAGAGCGCTTTGAACTGCTGCCAGGCAAAAAGGGGACTAAGCATTGAAAAGATGGCCAATCGTTTTTATCACCTGGGTTGACCCGCACTCAGTAGACCCCTGGGAAAGCTACAAGCTTGTCCAGAGGCATACAAAGCTTATTGAGTCAGTTGGGTGGCAAATACATAGAGACGACGAGACCACCATATTAGCCGTCAATTGGGACGGTGAGAACGAGGACGTCTCCTGCTCTATGATTATCCCCAGGGTCTGTGAAAAGAGCTACAAGGTCATCAGAAAGGCTAAAACCATTACAACCGTAAAATAATTGCATTGTTTTGGCACACTACTAAACAATTCTTATGATTTCTAGCCTTTTGGCCTTATAATAAAGGTATACCAGGAGGCAATATGAGCAAATTGATGGGAGAACGGCGAGCTAGGGTTTTAGACCTAATAGAAGAGGTTTGTGACATGACTGGTGAGAATGGCCGACCTCTTACAGACAGAATGCTAGATATTTTCA
>CBDUPS010000094.1:0-6251 GCA_965369155.1 uncultured Spongiibacteraceae bacterium | reverse complement strand
GTTTTTTCCCGTATTAAATGAACGGGAGCAAAGCGCAGAAGCGAATACAGAAGCAAGCCTTTTATATCAGAGTCTGCTTTTAAAAAAAGAGCATCCCTCGGTTAACGACAATTCTATTTTACCTGATAAGCGTTTTGATTTTTCTCTTAATCACGCTCAAGCTTGCCCACAGATAGAAGAATTTGATAGCCATAAAAAAAATTATCCTTTATGGGGAATGCCTTATGGATTACCGGCATTAAAAAACTCAGAAGTAAAAAAAATAAAGCAGTGGCTGATCGATGGCGCTAAGGTATTAAGCCCTGAGCCGTTATCACCCAAACTGACAGAAACGGTTAATCGTTGGGAAGACTTTTTAAATGGAGGCTCATTAAAACAGCAATTAGTTGCCCGTTATATTTACGAGCACCTTTATTTAGCAAACTTGTTTTTTTCAGACATTACTCCTGTAGCAGAGAGCCATAGGCAATACTTTCGACTGGTGCGTTCAGCAACACCCCCAGGAACACCAATAGACATTATTAGCACCCGTCGCCCCTTTGATGATCCTAAGGTTGATAGGGTGTATTACCGCCTTATGCCCCGTTATGTGTCAATTACTGCTAAAAACCATTTGCCGTATCAGCTTGATAATCAGCGTTTAAATCATTGGCAGCAGTTGTTTTTTATAGAGCCCTACGAGGTGACACAGCTACCCGGTTACCTGCCAGAGGTGGCGGCGAATCCTTTTGCGACATTTGAACAATTGCCGGTAAAAAGTCGTTATGTATTTATGCTGCAAGAAGCACAATTTACTGTGGGAGGTTTTATTAAGGGCGCTGTATGTCGAGGGCAAGTGGCACTCAATGTTATTGATGATCACTTTTGGGTGATGTTTGTTGATCCAAATGCGGTTGACTCTGACAAAATGGCTGCGTTTTTACAAAAAAACTCAAACAACCTTAGGCTGCCAGCTGAGATGGGCAGCAATACTTTAATTAGCCGTTGGTACACATTTTCCAAGTTACAAGAAAAATACCTACAAACACGTTTTGACGTTTTAAAAGATGTGTCGTTAACCGATAAAAAAGATTTACGCTATGTTTGGGATGGGGGAGAGCCTTACAATCCTAATGCAGCACTAACAATATTTAGACACTTTGATAGCGCAACTATTATTAAAGGCCACTGGGGTGAGATACCGAAAACCGCATGGATTATTGATTATCCATTGCTTGAGCGGATTCATTATTTGTTAGTAGCGGGCTTTGATGTGTACGGTAATGTCAATCATCAGTTAACTACGCGTTTATATATGGATTTTTTGCGTATGGAAGGGGAGTTTAATTTTTTAAATTTCTTATCCCCTGTTGAGGCAAAAAAAGAACTGGCTTTTTGGAATAGAGGCGTAGAGAAAGAGGTACAAGAGTATTTAAAAGTCTTTACCTACAAAAAAGAAGAGGGTATCGAAAACGTTGATAGAACAGTAACCAAAGAAAGTTTTTTATATGCGGTTCATAAGCACTTAGGCATTGATACACAAAGCGATGTTATTCATCGCCCTAGTAAAGCGGCCGGAAAGTCTTTAGCGTACTTACAGACAATAGCTAAACAAAAGGGCGCTCACTTAGCACTGTTACCTGAGCAAACCATTATTAGAGTCCGTAAGTCTCAGGGTTCTGATGAAGTCTATACGTTATTACTTAATGTGGCTCATAGTAATACGGCTCACTTATTTAGAGAGAGTAAACGAATACTACCTGAGGAGAATACAGTGACATTACTTAACGGTATTGTCGGTTCATACCCTAATAGCTTTTTATCAGTCTCTGAAAAAGACCTTGGGCGTTTTACCCAACAGTTAACCGAGATCAGTGATGAAGAGGATTACCGTTTATTTAAAAACCACTATGGTATTAGGCGAACATCAGCAGACTTTTGGGCCTATAGCGATTGGTTACACCAATGGTATCAGCGTAATAACCCGCTAGAAGCAGGTATTTTAGATTATAGCCGTCTTGAGAATCGCTAAGGCAAAAGACAAGGGTTAAAGGTTTTTAGCTGCAGCAACGGCCTTATGGTAAACCTCGGTAACGTTAACATTAATGCCCGCTTCAACTCGCCGAGAAATCATGGTGATAGGGAAGATAACCTCAGTTTGGTTAAGGCTTTTTGCCAATGCCCGAGTGTTGCCCACCTTGTCTTGATATAAGACCCACTCTAAATGGAGCTCTTTGGCGAGTACGTCACCTAGAACAACCCCCATCGCTTGTAGGGTAAAACGGTCAGTTTTCTCTACGATATGCCTATCAAGCAATTGCTGTAATAGTTCAAGGTCGTTGTTTTTGTTGCTATTGACTACTTTTCCTAAATGTCGGGCGGCTAAGTCTTTTATAATGGTGCGTTGTTGTTCTGACTTGTCTTTATCAAGCTCACGCAAAGGGTTTACTTTTTGTGTCACCAAAGGCTCAGAGGAAAACGGGTCTTCTTTTAGATTTGATGTTGAAAACGGCACCGCATAGGTGAATGGGCTAACAGCGATAAATAGTGTGGTAATAAGTAGCAAACGATACATAACAAGCTCCTTGCTAGTGTTTTAGCAAATTATACAGCCGTTATTTTATCATGAAATTGGTTTAATAACTTGAGGCATGGCACTGCACTCAAGTACCATACGCCTTTACTTTTTTAGTGTTGGGGATCGCGATGATTTCAGGCAGCATGGTTGCCCTAGTAACGCCCATGGATGAGAACGGAGCCATTGATTGGGCTTGTCTTGGGAACTTAGTAGATTGGCATATTAGCGAGGGTACCGATGCGATTGTAGCAACGGGAACGACAGGTGAATCTGCAACATTATCGATGGATGAACACTGTAAGGTGGTTCGTTATATTATTGATTGTGTGGCAGGTCGTGTACCTGTGATCGCCGGTACAGGGGGTAACTCAACCCAAGAGGCTATTATCCTAACCCAAGAGGCAAAGGATGCGGGTGCTGATGCCTGTTTGCTGGTAACACCCTATTATAATAAGCCAACTCAAGAAGGCTTATATCTGCATTTCAAAAAAATATCAGAAACCGTTGATATCAAACAAATTCTATATAATGTTCCAGGGCGAACCATTACAGACTTACTACCTGAAACCGTCGCACGGCTATCTCACCTACCTAATATTATTGGTATAAAAGAAGCAACCGGAGATATATCGCGGGGAGTCACTATTAAGTCTGAATGTGGAGAAGACTTTATCTTGTTATCAGGGGATGACGCGACATTTTTACAATTGATGCAAGTAGGTGCCGTTGGCAATATTTCAGTAACAGCCAATGTGGCCCCTAAACTGATGGCGCAAATATGTGGTCTTGCTAATGCCGGTGATATGGATCAGGCTGCCAAGTTAAATGAACAACTTATGCCATTGCACAGTAATTTGTTTGTAGAGGCCAACCCCATCCCCGTAAAATATGCATTACAAAAAATGGGAAAAATCCCAGCAGGAATTCGCCTGCCATTAACACCGTTATCGGCGCAGTATCATTCACTTGTTGATAAAGCCCTACATGATTCAGCGGTGTTGCTATAAGCTAATTGCTATAAGTTATTGATACATACCAATGAGAAAATGCTAATGAAAAAACTCGCCACTGGCCTGTTATGTGTAACGCTCGTTTCTGCTTGCGGTTGGATGAACGACGACAAGGGGCTGGTACAAAATCGGCAAAATGATTACTTACAGGCTGAGCCTGAAGCTCCATTGCAGATTCCTGATGGGTTAGATAAAGCATTAATTCAGGATGTTTATGTGATACCCCCTGTTGTGGGTAATCCACTTTTAGAAAAAGCCGGAACTGTTCCAGCACCTGTGGCACTGACGAGTTCACTTGATGAAAATGCGGTGCGTATTCAAAAGCTCGGTAGTGATCAGTGGATTGTATTATCGGCAAGTCCTGGGAATATTTGGTACGGGTTGCAGCAGTTTTTAGTGCAGAATAATATGTCGATTGCCAAAGAAAAAGGCAATGTGGGCTTAATTGAAACCATTTGGCTTAAGATGGCAGACTCATCTGAGCAAGAGCGCTACTTATTTAAAGTAGAGCAAGGATTACAGCGCAACAGTGCTGAGGTATTTGTTAAACAAATACAAAGCTCAACACCACATCTATGGGATGGTCAGTGGAATGCGAGATCAGACGATAGTGATAGAGAAGCAAAAATGTTGCAGGCTCTGGCTGAGTTTTTAGCACAGCAACAACAAGATAACCAAATATCATTTTTAGCTCAGGCTATTTCATCGAGTAAGCGTTTGGTTATGCTGCATGATGAAAACGACAGGCTCTTTTACAGGTTGATGCCTCGTGGAATAGAGCATGGGCTTCTATGGCGTTAGCCGTTGAAAAAGCCGGTTTTGATTTAGTTGATAGCAATATGCAAAAAGGTGAGTTTTATCTTGGTGCCAAAGAGAAAAAGGGTAAGTCTTGGTTTGGTGGCGATGATGCTAAAAGTATGAATCGTCCCTTTGATTATATTTTACGATTATCAAAGGGCAGTAACGGTGTTGAAGTGCGCGTCGTTGATAAAAAAGGTGAGTTAATGAACGAAGCGGATAGCGCCCATGTGTTAAACCGGGTTAAAGGTTCATTGTCTTAGTGGAATTTTCCTCAATAGGTAGCGGCAGCAAAGGTAATGGTACTTTAGTTCGGTTAGACGATACGCTACTACTGATAGATTGTGGGTTCTCTATTAAAGAAACCGAGCGGCGCTTACAACTGCGTCAGGTTGACCCAAAACAGATAACCGCATTATTAGTCACTCACGAGCACGGTGACCACGCACGGGGAATATTACCGTTATCTCGTAAGTATAAAATTCCCGTATATTTAACATACGGTACCGCTAAAGCAATAAAGGCAACAGAGCACCCGTATTTACATATCATTCATTGTGATGAGTCTTTTGATTTTGATAGAATAGCGGTTTATCCCGTTGCTGTTCCCCATGATGCCAAAGAGCCTGTACAGTTTTTATTTGATGTGGCAGGTAAAGGACGCTTAGGGGTGTTAACCGATTTAGGCATGATTAGCTCTCATGTTGAGGAGCATTACAAACACTGTGACGCATTACTTATTGAGTGTAATCACGATTTAGAGATGCTTTATCGAGGTGCATATCCACCAAGTTTAAAAGAGCGGGTTAGTAGCAACTGGGGACATTTAAATAACCAACAAACCGCTGAGTTTTTGCGAGATATGGATCAGCAGCGTTTACAGCATTTGGTGATTGCCCACATTAGCGAAAACAATAATACTCGTGCTTTAGCCGAAAATGCATTGGCGTTAGTGTTAGAGACGATGGAACAAGTGACTTGGGCTGATCAAGCACAAGGTTTTGATTGGTTGAGTATTAGCAGTAATAAACACGCAACATTAAAAGTATAAACCCAATTTTTTAATACACCACGAGGTAAAAGACCTATGGAAAAACGTGAAGAGTTGTACAGAGGCAAGGCAAAGTCAGTTTATTTAACCGATGATAAAGATAAGTTAGTTTTGCACTTTAGAGATGATACTTCCGCTTTTGATGGTGAACGTATAGAGCAGCTACAAAGCAAAGGTATGGTTAATAATAAATTTAATGCCTTTATTATGCAGAAATTAGAAGCCGCAGGTATTCCTACTCATTTTGAGACGCAGCTAAATGAGACCGAGTCTGTAGTTAAAAAACTCGACATGATGCCTATTGAGTGTGTGGTGCGTAATATTGCAGCCGGTTCTATTTGTCGTCGTTTAGGGGTTACCGAAGGTATTGATTTAGTGCCACCTACCTTTGAGTTCTTTTTAAAGAATGATGAGTTGCATGATCCGATGATTAACGAATTTCATATTCGTTCGTTTGGCTGGGCAGAAGCGGCACATATCGAAAAGGCAAAAGAGTTAACCTTTAAAGTGAATGATATTTTAAAAGCGCTCTTTTTAGAGGGTAATATGCTGTTGGTTGACTACAAATTAGAATTTGGCATATTTAATGGTGAAGTGTTATTGGGCGATGAGTTTACTCCCGATGGTTGCCGTTTATGGGATAAAGACACCCGTGAAAAGCTAGATAAAGATCGCTTTCGCCAAGGTATTGGCAATGTGGTGGAGTCTTACCAAGAAGCTGGCCGTCGTTTGGGCGTGCAGTTTTAATCGGGTAACTTAGTGAGATAAAAAAGCCCAGTTATTAGCACTGGGCTTTTTTTTTGGATTGGCTAAGAGTTTTACATAATTATCATAT
>CBDUPS010000093.1:0-6254 GCA_965369155.1 uncultured Spongiibacteraceae bacterium | reverse complement strand
ATCAGCCAACACTTGCTGAAGAAATGGGTGTATTACAAGAACGTATTACCTCAACCAAAACAGGGTCAATCACCTCTATTCAGGCCGTATATGTACCTGCGGATGATTTAACGGATCCATCACCAGCAACAACATTTGCTCACTTAGATAGTACTGTTGTATTGTCTCGTGATATCGCTGCTAAAGGTATTTATCCTGCGGTAGATCCATTAGATTCGACTTCACGTCAGCTAGACCCCCTTATTGTTGGTCAAGAGCATTATGATGTAGCTCGTGGTGTTCAAACAGTATTACAGCGTTATAAAGAGTTAAAAGATATTATTGCTATTTTGGGTATGGATGAGCTTTCAGAGGAAGACAAACAAACTGTAAGCCGCGCACGTAAAATTGAGCGCTTTTTATCTCAGCCTTTTAACGTTGCTAAGGTATTTACCGGGCAAGATGGAAAGATTGTTTCATTAAAAGAAACCATTGCTAGCTTTAAAGGTATTCTTGCTGGTGATTATGACCACTTACCAGAGCAAGCGTTCTATATGGTAGGCGGCATTGACGAAGTAATTGAAAAAGCAAAAAACTTATAAGCCATACGGGTAGATAAGTTATAAAAGAGAATTAATATGGCTATGACAGTTCATTGCAATATTGTAAGTGCAGAAGAAGGGATTTTTTCAGGTCTTGTTGAGCTTGTAGCAGTTTCAGGCTCTGAAGGGGATCTTGGTATTTATCCAGGCCACACGCCACTACTTACTGAGTTAAAACCAGGTCCTGTTCGTGTAACGAAACAGGGTGGTGATGAAGATATCTTTTATGTTAAAGGTGGCTTTTTAGAGGTACAACCTGGAACCGTTAGCATCTTGGCAGATGTTGCTGTAAGGGCGGGAGACTTGGATGAGGCCGCTGCATTAGAGGCACAAAAAGAAGCTGAAGCGGCATTGGCTAATCAGTCAGGTGAGTTTGATTACAGTCGAGCTACTGTACAACTAGCAGAGGCGGTGGCACAGCTTAGAGTTATTCAGCAAATTCGTCGTAAACATGGCGGTTAAAAAAGTCTGTAAATTCTAATAGGAAAAAGGGTAGCAAATTGCTACCCTTTTTTTATTATTGCGCAAAAGGAGAGATCCAGTGACTACTGACGTTATTATACTTGCGGCGGGACAAGGCACCCGTATGAATTCGGTGACCCCCAAGGTGTTACATACTATTGCGGGAAGGCCCATGTTGGGCTGGGTATTGCAAACAGCACAACAACTGACAGACAAAAAAATTAATGTAGTGGTGGGGCATCAAAGCGATAAAATAAAAACGTTTTTTGCCGCAGAATCAATTAATTGGGTTGAGCAAAAAGAACAATTAGGTACCGGCCATGCTGTTCTACAGGCACTACCAAATTTAACAGAAACAACAACCCTTATTCTTTATGGCGACGTGCCTTTAATAAAACAGGCAACGTTAAAAAGACTCGTAGAGAAGACCAATAGTAAAACACTTGCCTTGTTAACCATAAACACAGAGACGCCTGATGGTTACGGCAGAATTGTACGACAAGATGGTGTTATTCAAGCGATTGTTGAGCACAAAGATGCAACAGAGCAGCAGCGGCAAATTAACGAAATAAACACGGGAATCTTAGCGGTACCGACAGAATTTTTAGCAACATACTTACCACAGGTTGAAAATAATAACGCACAAAAAGAGTTTTACTTAACCGATTTAATTGCGTTGGCCTGTAAAAATGATTTTATGGTTGTTGGTGAATTAGCAGAAAGTTTAGCCGAGGTGCAGGGTGTTAATAATAGAAGTCAGCAGGCGCAACTTGAGCGTGAGGTGCAAAAGACTCAAGCAGAAGAATTAATGGCGCAAGGAGCCTCTATTTTTGACCCACAACGCTTAGATATTCGGGGAAATGTTAGTATTGGCAGAGATGTTATTATTGATATTAATGTAGTATTTGAGGGAGAGGTAACATTGGGCGACAATGTTTATATTGGAGCAAATAGTTACATAAAAGATTCGAGTATTAGTTCTAATGTCATAATAAAGCCAAGCTGTGTTATTGATGGAGCTATAATTAATAGTGATTGCACTGTGGGTCCTTTTGCCCACCTACGTCCAGAAACAATATTAAATGAAAAGGCCAAAGTCGGTAATTTTGTTGAGATAAAAAAATCTATTATTGGTGACAATAGTAAAGTAAATCACCTAAGTTATATTGGTGATGCGATTGTTGGAGAGAATGTTAATATTGGTGCCGGCACAATTACCTGTAATTATGATGGGGTGAATAAGTCAAAAACAGTAATTGAGAGTGGCGCTTTTATTGGTTCTAATAGCGCATTGGTTGCCCCTGTTACGATTGGCAAAAATGCAACGATAGGAGCTGGCTCGACTATTACTCGAAATGTCAATGATAGTGAACTATCGGTTGCCAGGGGTAAGCAAAAAAATATAGCTGGCTGGCAAAGACCAGAAAAAAAGAAAAGAGAATAATATGTGTGGAATTGTTGGCGCAATCGCTAAAAGAGAAGTAACAGGCATTTTATTAGAAGGCTTACGCAGACTTGAATATCGAGGCTATGATTCAGCGGGCCTTGCGGTTATTAGTAATGATGGAAAATTACAAATTAATAAAGCCGCCGGAAAAGTTGCGGCGTTAGAAGCCATTGAGAAACAGAGCCCCTCATCAGGATTTGTTGGTATGGCGCATACGCGTTGGGCAACTCATGGTAAACCCAGTGTTGAAAATTCACACCCACATAGTTCGAGTGATATTGTTTTAGTTCACAATGGCATCATCGAAAATTATGAAGAATTAAAAAAACAATTAATACCGGATTACACTTTTGTTTCAGAAACAGACACAGAGGTTGTCGCGCATCTTGTCCACCAGCAATATAAAAAAACAAATGATTTATTTCTTGCGGTAAAACAAACAACTCAACTTTTAGATGGTGCTTATGCGTTAGTTGTTATGCACAGGGATCACCCTGATACTTTGGTTGTGGCGAGAGAAGGTAGCCCTTTAGTAATTGGTGTTGGCATCGGCGAAATGTTTATTGCTTCTGATGTTTTAGCATTAAGACAAGTAACCGACCAGTTTATTTATTTAGAAGAAGGTGATCTTGCTGAAGTTACAACCGACACAATTACAATTGAAGATGGCTCAGAAAATAAAGCTAAGCGAGATGTCGTTAAAGTAAACGATGTATTACAAAATGCGAGCAAAGGTGAGTTTAGGCACTTTATGCTAAAAGAAATTTATGAGCAGCCGGCGGTGGTTTTGCAAACGTTACAAGGGCGAACGCATAATGGCCGAGTTTTAGAGCAAGCTTTTGGAATAAATGCAAAAGCGATTTTTTCAAGAATACAGTCTGTTCAAATTGTTGCCTGTGGCACTAGTTATCATTCAGGCTTGGTGGCGAAGTATTGGTTAGAAAGTTTAGCGGGGATTCATTGCCAAGTAGAGGTGGCAAGTGAGTTTCGTTATCGAAAAGTTATTGTTCCAGAAAAAACTTTATTTGTAACGATTTCCCAGTCAGGAGAAACAGCAGATACCTTAGCAGCTTTAAGAGAAGCTAAAAAAATGGGTTATGAAAGTACGCTAGCTATTGTTAATGCACCGAATAGCTCATTAGTTCGTGAGTCCGATTTAATTTTAATGACAAACGCAGGCCCTGAAATTGGTGTTGCTTCTACTAAAGCATTTACCACGCAATTAGCGGCACTGTTTTTACTAACCATAGCAATAGGAAAAAACAGAAGCCTAAGTAAAGAGGCAGAAAAAGAGCTCGTGGCAGAGTTAGAGCAGGCACCAAAACAGTTATCAGAAGCGTTGTTATTAGATCCATTAATAAAAAAATTATCAGAGAAGTTTGCTGAAAAACACCATGCTTTATTTTTAGGGCGAGGCTTAGAGTATCCTGTGGCAATGGAAGGCGCCTTAAAGTTAAAAGAAATTTCTTATATTCACGCGGAGGCTTATCCTGCGGGTGAATTAAAGCATGGGCCATTAGCGTTAGTTGATAATGAAATGCCTGTGGTTGCTGTGGCTCCAAACGATCTGTTGCTTGAAAAGCTACGCTCTAATTTAGAAGAGGTCAGAGCCAGAGGTGGTGAGTTGATTGTTTTTGCAGATGAAAAAATAGACTTCTCTGAAAAAGAAGGTGTTACTGTACTAAGATTAAAAAGCACCAGCCAAAATATAGCACCTATTATTTTCACACTGCCTTTACAGTTACTGTCTTATCATGTTGCGGTACTCAAGGGCACCGATGTTGACCAACCAAGAAACTTAGCAAAGTCGGTAACGGTTGAGTAGGTTTATTTAACAGCAGACTCATAGTGGGGTTTTGGACGATGCCTAACCCCAGAGCTTTTTAAAAAACAGCGTTGTCTTTTGTTTTTATCGGGATGACTCATTTTTCCATAAGTTACAGCATTGCATTTGTTTGTTTCATCACACAGCGAAACACAAGCAGCCATATCTTTGGTTGTTGCCTGCGTTAAGTCTCCTCCCAGCAAGTCGAAATTGTCTAAAGGTATAATGCCTTTGGTTTTTGCAATATACGCTAAAGAGTATAAATAGTATTCTGATTGAGAATAAAGCCAATCATTAACGGCGACTTGCTCTTCATCTTTGGCAATAGCTTTTAATACGGATTTATTGACAGAGCCATTTAGAGTGATTACTTTTTTTTCTAACAATTGACTTAGCATAAGGCTTGGGTTCTCTTTATTAGCAGCCCCTGAAAAGTCTTTATTAAAATATAGCGAAAGCTCTTTTATAAGGTTACTTTGCTCTGTGTGAAAAAACTTTAAATAAGTAAAGCCTGCGGCAGATAAACCAGCAAGGCCAAATAATGATAAGGTAATAAAAGTTCGTCGTTTCATAAGCGTTTTGATAAATACTCCGCCAGTCTAAGAGAGAAGGCCACAATAGAGAGTGTGGGGTTTGATGCTGCAGATGCTGGAAAAATAGAGGAGCCAGCAATAAATAAGTTTTTTACGCCATGTACTTCGCAGTTACCATTAATAACGGATGTTTTTAGGTCTTTACCCATACGTGTTGTACCTATATGGTGACCGCCACCAGAGACTGTATCAAAATTATTACTATATTTTGATAGTCGGCCAAATTCGGAGGCTAATAATTCTTTTGCGATAAACCCCCAACTTTTTTTACATTGCTCTTGATGCTTAAAATAAAAACTAACTGATTGCTTTGGCTGTATTAAGGTATTTGTTTTTTCGTTTGTGTTGTAGATGTTATTGCTAAAAATAGGCTGCATTTCAGATCGAATAGCTAAACTAGCCTCATATATATCTTTTTGCTTACCGGTAATAAAAGACTCATACTCTGATTTTATATTAAAAGATAGCGACATACTTAATAAATTATTCTGTAAACAAAAGGTATCTGATAATTGAATAGCATTGACAACGACATGAGGGCTAAGAACTTCATCAAGCAACTCTTTATTGAGACGTATTTTGCCAATATTGTAAATATGAGGGTGACCCATATAATAATTTCCCACCGGAGATGTATTATTAATAGGTAAGCTTGATTGCAAAATTTTGGGGTTTCCAATACCGCCACAAGCCAAGGTGATGCTCGAGGCAGGAATAAAATATGAAGGACTATTATTTATGGAGTTTTTTAATGTAAGTCCTATTATTTTATCATTTTTGATATCAATTTTTTGGCATGTGGTATTAAGTAATACATCGATACGTTGTGATTTTTCCAAGTAATCATGGTATTTAATGTTAAAGCGAACAGGAGGGGTTTTAAATTTTGATGGGCTTAAAAAGAAAGGCTTATAAATTAAAGATCCTCGTGGATTTAGGGAGGTAAAAGGTTTTTTATAAACATCATCAGGAACTTCTAAAATTTTTGCTGCGGGCTCGTAGTAAGGATAAATCTCGTTATAAGCAATAGGCCATTCGTTATTTAAAAAGGAGCGTTCTTCTAGTACGGCACACCATCCATTCCAAATAGTTGAGGTTCCACCAAAGACTCTTTGAGCATGTACGCTATAATATTTGTCCGATAAATCACCGGTTGCGTTAACATCAGACAATTGTTGATTTTTAGGGTTTCGCTCTAATCCACCACTTTCAATAATAAGAATTCGGCCGGTTATTTTTTTCTCTAAACCTAAAGCTAAGGAGATTCCAGCAGGGCCAGAGCCAATAATGATATGGCTGTAGTGTTGGTTTTTTGGGTTATCAATAAACATTTATTTTTTTGGCTT
>CBDUPS010000092.1:0-6262 GCA_965369155.1 uncultured Spongiibacteraceae bacterium | reverse complement strand
TAATACGTGATTTTATTTCAGCCTGAGTAACTGTTGGAATAGCGAATAAAAAAATGATACACCACAGCAAAAAAACACGACCCCGTACAAACATTACTTCATTCCTGTTGCCTTAGGTCGTTCAAGCATCCAGCGACTGGCATCTGCATTGTCTTCTAATTGCTCAACACTTTTACATCCGGGAATAACACAACTAACAGCAGGATGGCGTAAACACCACTCCAAAGCCCAAGGCGCAGGGTTAACATCCGAGCGAGCATGGCGTTCTACTAAACGGTTTGCTCGTTCAATTTCTTTATTAACCCGCTCTTGTTTACGAAAGCTGCGAACATCACCGGTAGCCCAGGTAGTCCCTTCATTATATTTACCCGATAAAAACCCGCTGGCTAAAGGTGTTCTTACAATAATACCCAAATCATTTGCTTGTGCTAACGGTAATACTTTTGCTTCAGCATCCCGTTGCAAAATGTTATACACCACCTGTATCACCGAAGCGCCAACATCAAGGGCTTTACCCACTTGATAGTCGTTATCAAGCTTGCCGATTGAAATGCCGATATGACGGATTTTCCCCTCACGTTTTACTTCATCGAGCATTGTCCATATTTCATCGCGGTTAAAGATTTCATCACTACCCGAGTGGAACTGATACAAGTCGATATAATCCGTTTTTAAGGCCTTTAATGAAGCTTCTAATTGCAAACGAATTTGTTCCGGCTCCCAATGCATTTCAGGCAGTAATATACTATTCGCATTATGGCCAAACTTAGTCGCTAAAATCCATTGATCACGTTGATGAGCAATCGCTTCACCAATAAAAGATTCAGATAAATGATCACCGTAACATTCAGCGGTATCAATAAAGTTAATACCTAACTCATTGGCGCGAGATAATATCTGCGTTACTTCGTCTTGCTGAAAGTCTTTACCCCACACTCCAGCAAACTGCCATGTGCCAACACCAACAACAGAAGGTTTTAATTCACTACGACCTAACCGACGGTATTCCATAATTTTATCCTTCTTTATTTCTTTTTATTCTACGGTGATATTTTCAGTTAACCCCAAGGGCATTTGATCTTCATCACCTGATTTTATATTTTTGTTTTCTTCTCCGGCGACTTCTCTGTAATCCAAGCTAATCACAGACCACCCCGATAAAGGCTCAATACTGTTTTTATCAGAGAATACATATAGCCGCTCTTTTTTATCAACCGCCAATAACGGCACTAAACGGGAGTCATTATCCGATATTAAATTTTGATAGGTAAACGTATCCGTCAGTGAGGTTGAGCGAATTTTAGCACCCTTATTAAGCAGGCTAGAAAAACGGGTAAAGGTTAATTCTTTACCAATAATAGTGCCTTTGAGCTCCTCTGACACACGGTGCTTACCCGAGCTACTCACCTCAATAGAGGTATTTAACGCAAAGATGTTTTCTCGCCCAAACTCAGAACGATAACGCATACTTGCTAGCACATTAATCTCCCGCTGTGGCGAGACACTAATCATTCGCCCCAAACCAATTAAATCAAGGTGCTTATCACTATACTCAGAAACAGGGTTTCCATAAAAAGTATCTAATCCCTCCATTCTAGCCGCGCGAATATTCTCCCAGTTCGCATCGATTAAAAGTACCTTAACGTTATTTTCTTTAAGTGCCGCAGCCAAGGCACGGGCAATTCGATTAGCCCCTACCATTAATACGCCTTTAGGGGCAGGCTCTGCTACTTTAAGTAATACCGCTAAAGCTCTAGCACTCGAAGACTGTAAAACTACCGTTCCAACAATAACCATAAACACTAAAGACACTAAAAGTGGCCCATCTTTATGGCCAATTTTTTCAAGATACAATGCAAATAATGCTGAAACTGCTGCGGCAACAATGCCCCGTGGGGCGATCCATGACAACATGGCCTTTTCGCGCCAATTTAAGTCTGAGCCTCGGGTGGAGGCAATAATAGATAAAGGCCGTGCAATAAACTGAATAACCGCAAATACACCTAATGCTGGTAAACCCAACATCAAAATCTGATTAAGATCCATACGAGCGGCCAAAATAATAAACAGACCTGAGATCAGCAAGATGGTTAAGTTCTCTTTAAAGGAGAGAATTTCCTCAATATGCACCCTTGGCATATTGGCTAACCACACCCCCATAATAGTAACCGCTAATAAGCCTGACTCATGCTCTAAGCTATTAGCAAAAGAAAAGACTAATAAAACAAAGCCCACTGTTGCGATATTGTGTAAGTAATCAGGTATCCAATGCTCTCGTAGCATAGTGCCTAAGATATAACCGGCACCAACACCTAGTGCGATACCAATAATTAAAATACGGGCAAACAACCACGAAGTGCTGGTTACGGCTCCCGCTAAACTAGACGAAATAATGTATTCATAAACCAATACGGCAAAGAGTGCGCCAATCGGGTCAATAACAATACCTTCCCAGCGTAATATATTTGAAATACGGCTATTAGGGCGTACCACTCGTAACATAGGCATAATAACGGTGGGCCCTGTTACAACTACTAAGGTACCGAATAACAAGGCAATATCCCAATCAATACCCACGATATAATGAGCCGCTATCGTAGTAACAACACAAGTAATGAGTCCACCCACTACAATTAATCGTTGAATGACTGCCTCTAAGCCTCTTATTTCCTCAAGCTTAAGGGTTAGGCTTCCCTCAAATAAAATAATCGCCACACTGACAGAGACTAAAGGAAACAGTAAATCACCAAAAATAACATCTGGGCTCATCACTCCAAATACGGGGCCTACCGCAACCCCAGCTAAAATTAAAAACAAAATAGCTGGCATTTTTACCCACCACGCAAGCCACTGGCATAATAAACCAATAAAGCCAATAACCGCGATTGCCATCGCCGGAGATTCAATCATGTTTTACCCTTGTCTTATTCTTTCAAGTTATTGCTAACAGGATCATTCTATGGGGTATTTTGTTGTACAATGAGCACATTGGCACTTTGCGCAACAAAAAGCTAAGTGGGGTATTCTAGCAAAATACCCTCAGGGCTTATATATAAAAGAACAACTCATAGCCCATAAAAAAACAACCTAATAACAATGGCTTAGCGCAATAAAAATAATAACAATTAAAAAGAGCTGCACTTGCAAAAAAATATCGTCATTACTGGAGCCGCAGGACTTGTTGGGCAGAACTTACTCATTCTGCTGTCTCAAGCCGGTTATCATTCAATTACAGCGATTGATCAAAATGAAGCCAGTTTAAAAATCGCCCAAAAGCTTAACCCCCAAATAAAGATACAGGTTGCGGATTTAGCTCAAGCGGGAGCATGGCAAGAAAGCTTTGCCGATTGTGATTGTGTGATCCAATTGCAAGCTGAGATCACCAATCAATCACCACAGGCTTTTATAAAAAATAACGTCACCAGTACAGAGCAGGTTATTGCTGCTGCCAAAAAACACCATGTGCCTTACCTTGTTCATGTAAGCTCGTCAGTCATTAACAGCCTCGCTGATGACGACTATACTCGAACCAAAAAAGCACAAGAGAATAAAGTAAAAACATCAGGCATTCCCCACTGTATTTTTCGTCCTACCCTTATGTTTGGCTGGTTTGATGCAAAACACTTAGGCTGGTTGGCGGGCTTTTTACAAAAAACGCCGGTTTTCCCATTACCTGGTGCCGGTAAATTCTCCAGACAACCCCTGTTTGCGCAAGATTTTTGCCACATTATTCACTGGGCTATTGAAAACCAGCCCAAGGGCAACCCGATTTATGATATCTGTGGTAATGAAACCATTAACTATGCTGATATTATTTACACTATACGCCAGGTAAAGCAGCTAAAAACTCCTATTATCCCCATACCTATTAGCCTGTTTCGCTTTTTAATGCAGGCCTATGGTTGGTTTTTTTCAAACCCGCCTTTTACCCCAGAGCAACTTGATGCCCTGATCATCCCCGAGAAATTTTCTGGGGAGAATATAAAAAGCACCTTTGGCATTACCCCCACGCCATTTAAACAGGCAATTAAAGAGACCTTTACCCACCCACAATATGCTAACATTGCCCTGAGCCGCTTTACTGACTCTAACACTTATGACTAATTCTACTTCCCCACAATCCCCTTTGCCTGTTGCCATTATTGGTGCGGGGCCAATGGGTCTCGCCTGTGCTTACGAACTGTTAAAGCAAGGCCACTCCGTTATTATTTATGAAGCGGCTAATCGTATTGGTGGCATGTCGGTATCATTCCCTTTTGCAGGGATTGATATTGAACGATTTTTTCATTTTATTTGCCGCACCGATGATGATTACTTTCAGTTATTAAAAGAACTGGGTATCGAAGGCACTCTGCAATGGTCTGACACCAAAATGGGTTATTTTTACCAAGGCAAAATGATGAACTGGGGAGACCCCCTCTCTCTCTTGTCTTTCTCTCCTTTATCTTTCATTGATAAAGTGCGTTACGCCGCATTAGTGATGTATTGTAAAAATGTTAAAGACTGGAGCACGCTCGATAACGTTCCAGCCCATCAGTGGTTACAAAAGTGGCTCGGACAACGGGCCTATCAAGTGTTATGGGAAAAGTTATTTACGCAAAAATTCTACGAATTTGCCGAGGGTATTTCGGCCTCATGGATAGGCGCTAGAATTCAGCGTGTTGGCAACAGTCGTCGCTCTTTATTACAAGAAAGTCTGGGTTATTTACAAGGTGGCTCTGAAACATTAGTTAATGCATTAGAGCAATACATTACCAAGCATGGCGGACAAATAAAAATTAGCTCGCCTGTTATAGAGGTGGTCACTAAAAACAATCAAGTAACGGGTATTAAAACAGCTGATGGAATAACACCGGTTGCCGCTGCTATTTCTACGGTACCCTTTCCCTATGTTTCACCTATGGTGCCTGAGCTTCCAAGTGCAGAGAAACAACAAATTGAGAGTATTACCAACATTGGTGTTGCCACGGTTATCATTAAGCTCAAACAACGGCTAACCCCTTATTTTTGGACAAACATTAACGACTCACGCTTAGATATTCCGGGTGTGATTGAATACAGTAATTTAAATCCCAGTGACGGCAATCATATTTTATATATTCCTTACTATATGCCGCAAAGCCACGAAAAATACCGCTGGAATGAACAACAGTTTACCGATGAAGCTTGTCAGTATTTATCAATGCTTAACCCGCAGTTCTCTCACGATTGGATTGAAGCACTGACCGTATCGCGTTATCACTATGCACAAACTATTTGTGAGCCTGGACACAGCAAAAAAATCCCACCTTTATCAAGCCGGCTTAATGGTTTCTTTCTAGCAGACACCTCTAGTTATTATCCACAAGATCGCTGCATTAATGACAGTATTCGTGTTGGTCGTTTACTTGCCAGTACATACATTCAACAAAAGACCTCATAACACCAATGCTAATTAAGCTTTTTGCCAATAAACAATTTTTACACTTTTTAGTTATCGGAGCCTTTGCCGCAGGTGTTAACTTTACTTGTCGTATTATTTTAAATCAGTGGTTAAGCTTTAACGTATCAATCGTTATGGCTTACTTTGTTGGAATGACGGTCGCCTTTTTACTTTTTAGGCAAAGAGTATTTACACCACCTAAAAATCATTCGTTAACAAAAGAAGTCTTCCGGTTTGCAATTGTTAATGGCGCCGCCGTTTTACAAACCTTATTAGTGAGTAATTTATTCGCTCACTGGCTTTTACCCGCTATAGATTGGCCATTTTTTATTAATGAAACGGCACACTTAGTGGGTATTAGTGTTCCTGTTTTTACCAGCTTTCTTGGGCATAAATACCTTACCTTTAGCGATAAAATAATATAACTGCCCGTTTTATTACACCCCAGCCCCACGCAATAGTGCGGTTTTTTCTGGATGCTTTACGTGCTGTAACACACCAGACTTTAAAAAGCCTTTTATTTCTTCTGCGGTAAAAACCCCATGTTTTAAACCGAGTCTAGAGGTAAACAATACTTTTTTAGTTACGCGGCTATTCCAAACTAAGCGCACTTGTAGCCTTTTTTCTTCTTTATTATTTTCTTGTTCAGACTCACTTTTTAACAAAAACCAATGACCAAAATACTGAGTACAAACAGAACAGGCTTTGCTAGTATCCGGCAAAGAAACAGAAGCGGATGACGTCAGTTCATCTTCATGGGCAACACCTGTGGCTAGCATAATATCTTGCCCTTGGCGTAAATGATTAACTAATGTTTCTGACTGCTTTTTATCATGCCCT
>CBDUPS010000091.1:0-6302 GCA_965369155.1 uncultured Spongiibacteraceae bacterium | reverse complement strand
ACTTAGATTTAAATAAGCGGCTTTTTTATAGGCTAAGGTGATGGTGTGTTTCTGTAGTACTTGCTTGATGATTATTATGAGTAAAACCACCTAACAGTGTCATTAGGCCAAAAATAATTAATACTCCTGCCATAAAAAAGCGAACTGGTTTTTTCTTTAAAAAAGGTGATATTTTATTAGCGATAAAAAACATGGAAAGCATGGAGGGAAAAGTTCCCAATCCAAAACACAACATTAATAAAGCCGACTGTAATGCGTTGCCACTGGTGGAGCTCCACAGTAACGCGCTATAGATCATCCCGCAGGGTAATAAACCCCAAAATAAGCCTAAATAAAAACCCTGTAGAGGTGTTGTTACAGGGATCAGTTTTTTAGTAAATGGTGCTATTTTTTTCCAGAGCACTTGGCCGTATTGCTCTATGTAAGATAACCCCATCCATAAGCGGCTAATATATAAAGCCATTGCAATAAGTAGTAAGCCTGAGAGTAATCGTAATACATTGGTAAGAGGTTTTATTTCAATCAGTGAATTATTTAATACATCACCTACGCCACCTAATAATAATCCAGCCAAGCTATAGCATAAAATTCGCCCGCTATTAAAAGTGAAAGCGGTAATAATTGTTTTTTTACTTTTTTGCGTTAAGCCCAAAGCCATGCCGTAGCCACCACACATACTAATGCAGTGAGTGCTGCCCATTAATCCAATAATAAAGGCAGCGAGATATGTTAGTTCGTTAGGCATCATCATGCTTATGTGTTTTTATGATCGTTTTCATCGTCCATAAATATGCTATAGGCTTCTTTATCAAGATCATCATATTGGCCATTATTAACAGCCCACAGCCACAAACCAATAGCAATAGCGCTAAAGAATAACGCAATGGGAATTAAAAAAAACAAACTATTCATAGAGTCACCTAGCGTTAATGGATAGGTTTGATGCGTGTTAAACGATTTGCATTTAAGCAAACAAAAATAGAACTTAACGACATACCAATGGCTGCAAGCCACGGAGGTACTATTCCCATCATAGCAAAAGGAATGGCCGAAAAGTTATAAACCACCGCCCAAGTAATATTTTGCTTAATAATAGCGTTGGTTTTTTTAGCATGTTGAAATGCTTGTAAAATAGTTAATAAGTGACTTAATAAGTAGGCGTCAGAATGGGCTTTACTTAAATCTGATGCACTATTGGTGGCAATAGAGGCATTGGCTGTTGCTAAAACGGGAGCATCATTTACACCATCACCCACCATTAAAACGCGATCACCTTTACTCTGCATTGATTGAACGATACTTACTTTTTCTTCGGGACTTTTTTCATAAAAAACATCGGTAATATTTAATGCGTTGGCTATTCGCATAGTGGCATTTTTTTGATCGCCACTTAATAAAGACACAGTCATTTTTTTTTGTAATTTTTTAATAAGTGCGTAGCTCTCTTTTTGTAAGGTATCATCAATGGCAACCCAAAACTGTGGTTGTTGATTTTTACTAAGCAATAACCAATTATCTACCGTGTTGGGTAACAAGACGCTAGGTTGATTGCTGCTAAAGTGAGGTTTACCAAACTGCCACTCATTATTTTGTTTGTCTTTGCCATAAACCCCTTGGTTTATTATTTCTTTTATTGATGCATTATCCATGTCGTCGGAAGATTCATAAAACAAACTGGCAATAGGGTGATTACTTAGTTTTTCTAATGAGCCGATAATTTCTAGATAATATTTGTCGGTGGCATCACCCTGATTAATGGTTTCTTTAATCGAAAGTTTTTTTTCGGTGAGTGTTCCGGTTTTATCAAATACCACATGAGTAATACTATTGAGGCTGGTGAGTAATTTTCCTGAGCTAACAATAAAACCTTGTTTTTTTAATGCAAAAGTCGCTGAGGCTAAAGCTGTGGGCGTGGCTAACGATAACGCACAGGGGCAACTTACCACTAAAACAGATAATGCGGTGACAAAGGCAAACTGGTAAGAGGCTAATTCATTGGTAGAAAAAAATGCCCAATAAATAAATGTTGTTATGGTTAAAAATAATACGGCGCTAACAAAGCGAATACTTATTTTATCAACTAGCTCACTTATTTTTGGTTTTTCAGCTAATGCTTTGTCTAACGATTGATTTATTTTAAAAATACGTGATTGGTTGCTGAGCGTTTGACACAGCACTTGAATTGTTGAATTGCTGTTGGTTGTTCCAGCAAAAACCATGTCACCTGATGTTTTTTTAATTAACTCAAACTCTCCCGAAAAAGCCGACTGATCAACATGAGCCTCACCTTTGATTAGATTACCGTCAACTGGAATAGTTTCACCGGCTTTTACTGTTAGTACATCGCCTATTTTTATATGAGCTAATGGGATAGCCTTTAATTTTCCATCCTCTTCTACCCACGCAGTTTTAGGTAGTAGGTTTTTTTGTGCATTAAAATGAGAGCGAGACACTAATTCAATAAACCGTGCCATTAATAGAAAAAAAGCAAACATACATACTGAATCATAGTAAATGGTATGTTGGTGATTAGCGGTATTATAAACGCTGGCTAAAAAAGCCAGTATAATAGCAATAGATACAGGAACATCCATTCCCGGAGATTTGTTTTTTAATCCACGCCACGCAGAGCTAAAGAATGTTCGACAACTGTAAATTAATACAAATAAAGTAATTAACATACTAAAAATTTGTAATAAATATCGCACGCTATCATCCATACCTTGATGATCGCCAATATAAAGTGCGATGGATGCCATACCCACTTGCATCATTCCAAGACCTGCCACACCTAATCGTTTTAATAGCTGTTTTTTCTGCTGTTGATATTGATCAGCTAAACGATCGACTTGCCAAGGAGAGGGCTCATACCCTAACTGAGATATTTTTTGTGCAATTACAGAAAGTGATGTGATGTTGGGATTAAATGTAATGGAGGCTTTTTGTTGGTGTAATGATACTTGGGCTTTTATAACGCCGCTTATTTTTAATAAGTGTTTTTCAATTAGCCAGCAACAAGCTGCACAATGAATACCGGTAATATGTAATTGAGTATGAATGGTGGTGGGGTTAATTTTTTCTGAAAAACTTAATTGTATTTCGGGATCATCCATCCACTGAAAAAATGGTGTTTCATCGGCAGGTTTATGTGAGTAGCCTTGGCGGTTTTGATAGTAGCTTGATAGGCCTTGGTTGTGAATTATTTGTGATACCGCTAAACATGCAGGGCAGCAAAAATGCTGTTCTTGTTTATTAATATATTCAGCGTACGTTTTATGGGGTAGTAGTTCGCCACAATGAAAACAAAGTGAATCATTTGTTTTTTTTATGATGGGGCTTGTCATTGTAAGCTAAGTAAATTAGCCGTAATAACTTTTGTGTTCGGCTCTATGTTTAATGTGGATTTTAAACGCCATTCATTTTTATTATTGGTGAGGGTAATGTACCAGTGATAATTTATCTGTTGGGGTAGTGTGCCAATAAAGGTTTTATCATCTTGATGCGTTAGTTCAATAGAAAAATCTCTAGCCTTTTCTATGGGGTGAGAGAACCGTAGTAGTAAATTATCCTGCATTGGCTCAGATAATGTCACGCTAACGTGTTGCTCATTAAGCGTAAGACTTGCCGATAAGTGTAGTGCTTGGGCTTTTTTATCAAGCGCAATATCTTTATTTATAGCTAAGCCATCTTTGTAGTAATTATCACTAACCATTTGATCGGCATCACTTACTGCAATAACTATGGTCCATATACAGGCGGTGATAGCAGCGCCCATTAAAAAAATAATAAACCACACCCAAAACTCTTGGTACCAATAAGACACTTCTTCAGTCGTGTTATTCATTAAGGACTCACATTAAAAAATGACGAGGGTCTTGTTTCTTTTTTACCGGTATTTTTCGACTCAATAATAAAATTAATGTCGGACTGAAAATCGAGCCCTTCTTTTTTATGTAGCACTCGAGTAGGTGTACTCCATGTCTCTCCAGGTTCTACAGTAAACGTAGTGTTACCAATGATGGTGTAACCGGTATCGGTAATACTAATATGGTAGGTGTCAGGTTGCTGTGTTTTATTGGATACCTTAAAGGTGTAACGATTTTCAATATTGTCTTCACGGGCAATAGCCAGCTCTTGTCTGTCTCGTAAAATAGATACCTCAAATGGCTCTCGGGTAGCTACTTTAAATAAAAACAAGCTGGTCATAATTAAAATAGCAAGACCATAGCCGATAACACGACCTCGGAAAAATTTAACCGGTTTACCTGCTAATGTGTTCTCGGTGGTGTAGCTAATGAGTTTAGGCGCATACCCCATTTGTTCCATAACCGAGTCACAGGCATCGATACATAAGGCGCAGCCAATACATTCGTATTGCAGACCATCTCTTATGTCTATACCAGTAGGGCATACCTGTACACATAACTCACAATTAACACAGGCACCTAAGCCGAGTTCTTCAGGATCGGCCTCTTTTTTACGACTGCCACGGGGTTCTCCTCGCTTAGCATCGTAGGTTACCGTTAAGGTGTTTTAATAAAACATAACGGCCTGAAAGCGAGCATAGGGGCACATATATATACATACCTGCTCCCGTAACCAAGCGGCATTAACATAAGTTGTCCATGAAAAAAAAGCGATCCAGAATAAAGCCCAACCACTAATAGAGCCAGAATACAGTTGCCAGCCTAATTCTTTTATCGGGGTAAAGTAGCCGACAAAAGTGATGCCGGTAACTAAAGCAATAGTCACCCACATGCCGTGCTTGAGTAGCTTTTTACCGAACTTATTAAAACTCCAATGTTGGGCGTCGAGCTTGATACGCTGATTACGTGTGCCCTCAACCTTTTGCTCTACCCACATAAACATACTTGTCCAAACTGTTTGAGGACAGGTATAGCCGCACCAGATGCGGCCGGCAATTGCAGTGACTAAAAAGAGAGAGAATGCGGCAATAATTAATGCCCAAGCTAGTAGGCTAAAATCTTGTGGCCAAAAGGTTAAGCCAAAAACATGAAATTGTCTTTTTGATAAATCAAATAAAATGGCTTGGCGGTCACCCCACATTAACCAAGGGCCAAAGATATAAACAATCAGTAATGGCCAGCCGGTAAATACACGGATTTTTTGATAAAAGCCTTTTATGGCGCGGGTGTAGATTTTTTCGCGCCTTTGATAAAGGTCAACCTCGCCGATTTCGGGGGGAAGGCGGTCGCTGGCAATTACATTGTTAGGATCGTATTGCTCTACTTTACTTTGTTCAGTATCAGAGTTTTTTTGATTACTGTTGTTGTAAACTGAGGACATAAGCGGTTACCAATCGGATTTTTGCATCACTTAATAATGATTCATGTGCTGGCATCGCTCCATTACGCCCCTGTTCAATACTATGACGAATTTGATTTAACTGACCGCCATAAAGCCAAATGTTATCGGTTAAGTTTGGCGCCCCCATGGGTTTACTACCGCTACCGTCAGCCATGTGGCAGGCAGCGCAATAGAGTGCAAAAATTTGCTTTCCAGTATCGTCAGCTTTTATTTCTTTTTTAGATAATGAAGCAACATACTTAGTTACCTGCATAGATTGCTCAGCATTTAATACCGAACCCCAAGCTGGCATCGCACCGGTGCGGCCGTTGAGAATGCTTTTATAAATAACATCGGCATCACTGCCATATAACCAGTCGTTATCTGTTAAATTAGGAAAGCCAAAACTGCCCTTAGCTTGGGCGCCATGGCATACCGCGCAGTTATTGGCAAAAATACGGCTACCCATTTTTGTGGCTTGGGGGTCATTGGCTAAATCGGTTAAAGAGAGGTTGCGATATTTTTCTAGTTGGCCTTCTTGTTGTTTAGCGCCTTTATCAACACTGGCCTGCCATTCGCCAACGGATGTCCAATTGAGTAAACCTTTGAAACTGCCTAAACCCGGGTAAGCAATTAAATAGGCTATAGAAAATATAATAGAAAATAAAAAGCCATAAAACCACCAAGCAGGTAGTGGGTTATCAAGCTCCTCAATACCATCATATACGTGTCCGGTGCTCTCACCCTTTTGCTGTTGGCTAGTGCGGTTAGCCATTAGTATCCAAACCAAAAGACCAATACAGGTAAGGGTAAGAATAATAATAAAAAGACTCCAAAAAAGACTCATAACATATAACCTTGTTTATTATTTAGGATCAAACTCATCATCAAAGGGGAGATTCGCGGCATCTTTCATTTCTTGCTCCCTAGATGGGAGGTAAGCCCAAACACAAATACTTATAAAGCTAATAAATACCAATACAGTGGCGATACCT
>CBDUPS010000090.1:0-6324 GCA_965369155.1 uncultured Spongiibacteraceae bacterium | reverse complement strand
GCCAAAAGTCATCGGTATCAGCCCTTACTAATAAAGCATTATTGGGTAACAGAGGCGCTTTACTTAAGCGATGCGCTGACTTGTCAATACCAATAACCAGAGCCAAAGGGAACTTTTGTGCAATAGCACAAGTGCTTTCACCGGTGCCACAAAAGCTATCAAAAATAAGCGGCTGTGCTTTTGGGTCAATGTTGCAGGCTATATCATCAAAGGCTTTTTGATTATGCGAGACGATAGGCTTTTTAAATGGTGCGTGTAAATGCTTGGTTACTACAGCAGATAAGTTTTGATGAATGCCAGTTTGTGTTGATACAACAGGAGATGATTTCATACAGGACTAATGTTTTGGTAATACGATTAAGGCAATTTATCATTATAATGATAAGAGTAAAAAATAATCGTTAAAAAAGTATCGTTATGCGAGAAGACAAAAGGCCGTATTGGCTAAAAAAATATTATTTAATTTTTCGACATCATTATACCGAGCATTTTATTCGCCCAGCGTTTGATGCGATGGGTCAACATCATACCTTTATGAAGCCATGGTTTACGCATATTAATGGCCCACGTATTCGTGTGGGTGAGAGCCCAACGATTATTAGCGAAAAAGACCAACGAGTGCGTATTGGTGTATGGGGTAACACCCCTGAGGAAGGGGAAATAATCATTGGTGATGCGGTATTGATTAGCCCTGGGTGTCGTATTAGTGCGGGGCACAGTATTACTATTGGTGATTCGGTGATGATGGCTAATGGTGTTTACATAACAGACTCTGATTGGCACGGTTTGTACGATAGGGTTACACGACCTAAAGACCCCACACCAGTGGTGATCAATGATAACGTCTGGTTAGGTGATCATTGTATGGTTTTAAAGGGCGTGACTATTGGTGAGAATAGTGTTGTAGGGGCAGGTTCAGTGGTAACCAAAGATGTCCCTGCCAATGTGGTGGTAGCAGGTAATCCCGCCACGGTAGTTAAACAACTAGATGATGATACGACCTTTGTTACCCGTAAAGATTTTTTTGCAAACCCTGTTGCGATGACAAAAGAGTATGACAGCATAGATCGCTGGGTATTAAGTAAAAATAGCTTTTGGCAGTGGCTACGGGCACAGATAGCACCAAGCAATAAAGATTAACAATAAGGGTAAATAAAAGGCCCTCTAAAAATAATCAAAAATCTAGACTAAAACCTATGGGCAAAAGCTATGAGTAAAAAAAACTGGAAACCTTACACTGAAAAACAAGAAAAGTTTGGTACGAGCCTTATTCGTAAAGTAGGGAAATGGCAGGTATGGGTGTATGAAAAAACCAACGGTAAATTGTGGGGCAAATTTTTAGGCGCTGAAGTCGCGATATTTACGATTATTGGTCGTAAAAGCGGCGAGGCTAGAAAAACCCCTTTAGTGTTTGCCCAAGATAACGGCAGTATTATCGTGGCTGCTAGTAAAGGGGGCATGAGTGGCTTCCCCCTGTGGTATTTAAATATGAAGGCGAATCCAGAGGTTTGGGTACAAATAAAGTCGAATAAGCGCTTATTAACCGCAAGAGAGGCAAGCGAAGAAGAACGAGAGATTCTGTGGCCTAAGCTTGATGCGGTTTACGATGGCTATGCTGAGTACCGCGAGCGTGTTGCTGCTAAGGGTGAACGTTATATACCCATTATGGTTTTAGAGGAGCCCTCTAAAAACTAGCAAATGCTTAATGGCTGTTTTAGGTTTGCAAGTGCCCAATCAATATGCTGCTTTACCATAGGTGAGGCGGCTGGTTTTTTTTCTAGAGCATCAATAATAGCGGCACCGCCGGTAGAGTTTCCCAAGGCAATACTTAAATTACGCTGCCAGCGTTCATAACCAATGCGGCGAATAGCGGAGCCTTCGGTATTTTGCAAAAATTGTGCTTCATCCCATAAAAATAAAGTGAGTAGCGTGGCGGTGTCTAAGCCGTTGCGTGGCAAAAAGTCGGCCTCAGGTGTGGGTTGGGCAAACTTATTCCACGGGCAAATGGCGAGGCAATCATCACAGCCATAAATACGATTACCCATTAATGGGCGTAACTCTTCAGCAATAGCGCCTTTGTGCTCAATGGTTAAATAAGAGATACAACGGCGAGCATCTAACTGCCACGGGCCAACAAAGGCATTGGTTGGGCAAATATCCAAACAGGCACTGCATGTTCCACAGTGCTCTGTGGCTTGTTGATCAATAGGTAGTGGTACCGAGGTGTAAATTTCCCCCAAAAAGAACCAAGAACCAGCCTTGTTATTAACTAATAAGGTATTTTTGCCAATCCAGCCTAATCCGGCTTTTTCAGCCAAGGCTTTTTCTAATACGGGGGCAGAGTCAACAAAGGCACGGTGTGCGCCACCAGCAAATGCTTCAATTTGTTTGGCGATATGGGATAAACGCTTGCGCATTAGCTTGTGATAATCGCGACCTAAGGCATAACGGGATACATAGGCATCTTCTGGGCGCTCTAGCACCGGTAATACTTCAACATCAGGGGCCAGATAATCCATACGAAAAGAAATAACACGCTGGGTTTGCTCGACTAATGCATCAGGGGTGTAGCGTTTATTGTCATGATCGGCCATCCATTGCATATCGCCCTGATAGCCATTATTGAGCCACTGCTGTAAGTGTTGTGGATGTTGCTGTAAATCGGTATCTGTAATGCCTACTTGCTGAAAACCAGCCTCTTGCCCCCAGGTTTTTATTTGCAGGGCTAATTGCTGTAACTGACTGGCTGATAATGGCTGATTATTCATTGCAATTGGGTAGTGGTTAGGGCTTTCTCGCCGTATCGCTTTATAATGGTGGCACGATTGGGTAGATTATCGTTAATAATATGTGTGTGGTCATCATAAGGGAGTTTTCGTTGAATTTATATCAAGCAAATGAGGTGAGAGCCTTAGATCAATATGCCATACAAAGTGGTATTAGTGGTCTTCAATTAATGAAGCGGGCGGCAAGTGCGTCTTTAGATTATTTGTTGGAATACTTTCCCTCCCCAGAGCATATCACTGTAGTGGCAGGTACAGGCAATAATGGAGGTGATGGCTTTTTATTGGCAGCACAGGCGGCGGCTAAAGCTATTCCGGTTACCGTATTTATTGCTGGGGATCGTAACAAAATAAAAAACGATGCATTAGAAGCATTGCAGTATTTATCTGAGCGAGATGTGGTTATAACAGAGCAATGGCAGCGTCCAGAAAGAGGCATTATTGTTGATGGTTTATTAGGTACGGGTATTAAAGGTACGTTAAGTGATAGCTATCAAGCCATTATTAATGACATAAATCACAGTGAGTTACCGGTGTTGGCTTTGGATATTCCTTCGGGTCTGTGTAGTGATACTGGGGTTGAACAAGGTGAAGCGATTAAAGCCGATGTCACTATTACCTTTATAGGCATGAAGCGAGGTTTGGTAACTGGTATGGGGCGTACCTGTGCTGGGGTTGTTACTTTGGCAGAGTTAGATATAGAGGCGGCTATTTTTGAGCAAGTACCGTGCTCCGTAAGTCAATTAGATTTACATGATTGTTTAGAGTGGCTACCGACGCGATTACCTCATCAGCATAAAGGGTGTTTTGGTTATGCCATGTTGGTGGGTGGTGACTATGGCTTTGGGGGCGCTTGTATTATGGCCGCCGAAATGGCGCTTCGTTCCGGTGTGGGTTTAGCCGGTGCGGCAACACGTCCTGAGCATGTGGCGGCATTGTTATCGCGCTCTCCTGAGGTGATGGCGATAGGGGTGACATCAGGGCAGGAGCTTGAAGTGCATCTTGATACCCCAGATGCTATTGGTGTGGGAACAGGCTTGGGGAAATCGAGTTGGGGGGAGCAATTACTACAAAAGGTAGTGGCAACCGATAAACCGCTGGTATTAGATGCTGATGCCCTTAATATTTTAAGTGAAGGGCGGGTGGTTAATCCTATTAATCGAGGTAATTGGGTGCTGACGCCACATCCTGGGGAGGCGGCTCGTTTATTAGGTATTACGGTTAATGAAGTAGAAGCAGACCGCTTTGCTGCGGTTAGCGCATTACAAAAACGCTATGGCGGTGTGGTGATATTAAAGGGCTCTGGGTCTTTAATTACGGATGGCGAGCAAATTGCTGTCTGCCCCTATGGCAATGTGGGTATGTCATCAGGAGGTATGGGGGATATCCTTACGGGTCTTATTACGGGGCTGTTGGCGCAGGGCTTGTCGCTGTATCAAGCCGGTTGCTTAGCACTTTGTTTACATAGCATGGCGGCAGATAACGTGGCTGAACTAGAAGGTGCTACGGGAATGCTTGCCACAGATTTGATTGACCCTGTGCGGGAACTATTAAATGGGTACACCAACCACGAATGTACAGATCATGAGTGTAGCGATCATGACGCTCATTAAAAACATCTGTACATTGGCTGATGAGGTCGCCACGGTTCAAGCGGGCATGGCATTAGCAGGTTACCTACAAGGCTGCGAAACCTTCTTTTTACAGGGCGATTTAGGTGTTGGTAAAACAACTTTTGTTCGTGGTGTGCTGCAAGGTTTAGGGCATAAGGGCACGGTTAAAAGCCCTACCTATACATTAGTGGAACCTTATCAGTTACCTAATGGTCAAAGATTATGTCATTTTGATTTATATCGATTAGGAGACCCCGAAGAATTAGAGTTTATTGGCATTAGAGATTATTTTGATGGTAATGGGATGAACTTTATTGAGTGGCCAGAAAAAGGTGAACGAATACTCCCAGAGCCTGATGGCATAATAAAAATAGAGGTTGATGGAAGGCAGCGGCGACTATCATTTAGTGCGAAAAGTGTACAGGGTGAAAAAATCGCTGCACAATGGTTTTAGTTTGTAAGTTTTAAATTAAATTACGTTTAAAAAACAGGTGATTGCTGAGTGCATTGTGTACTAACAAAAAAATTAGAAATCTTATTTATTGCATTAATTAGCTTATATGCGGTGAGCGTATTTGCTAGTGAAACAGTACAAGATATTCGTGTGTGGAATGCACCTGATAGTACGCGTGTGGTATTTGATTTGTCGGGTCCTGTGGAGCATCGCGTTATTGTGTTACAAAATCCCGATAGAGTGGTTGTTGATATAGAAAAAGCAGTTTTAAAAACGGTTATTTCTGCGGATGATTTAAAAGACTCCCCCTTTGATAATATTCGTACTGGTGTACAAGATAAAACCGATTTACGTGTGGTGTTTGATTTAAAAAAATCACTGAAGCCTAAAAGTTTTTTACTTAAACCTAATGAGCAATATAAAAATGATCGCCTAGTTTTAGATTTTGAAGACAGCTCGGCGGAGAAAAAAGAAGAGGCAATAAAAACGGTTGAACAAATTCAGCATCAAAAACGCGATATTATTGTGGCGATTGATGCCGGTCATGGAGGGGAAGACCCTGGGGCGTTAGGCGCTTATAACGTTCGAGAAAAAGATATTGTATTAAAAATTGCTAAACAGGTAAGGGATTTAGTTGATGCAACACCTGGCTTTAAAGCAGTCATGATTCGTACAGGTGATTATTATGTAAGTTTGTCAGGTAGACGTAACCTATCAATAAAAAATAAAGCCGATGTTTTTGTTTCTATTCATGCCGATGCTTTTACTCATTCAAGGGCACACGGCAGTTCGGTCTATGCAGTATCTACTCGTGGTGCCACTAGTGCCAGTGCCCGTTACTTAGCAAAAACAGAAAATGCTGCTGACCTTATTGGTGGCGTCGATTTAACCGGTGTTGAATCTATGGTGCGTGATGTGTTGGTTGATTTACCCATGAGTAAAAGTATGGATGCCAGCTTAAATTTAGGACAAAGAATTGTCGATAATATGGGCAAGTTTACCCACTTACATTCAAAGACGGTGGAGCAAGCAGCCTTTGCGGTTTTAAAGCAAGCGGATCGTCCATCGATATTAGTTGAAACAGGTTTTGTTTCTAACCCAGAAGAAGCACGTAAATTAAATACCTATAACCATCGCCGCCTTTTAGCTAAAGCAATTCATGGGGGCATTGTTAGTTACTTTAATGAGTTTAGCCCAGAAGGGACTTTAATTGCCTGGCAAAAAAAACAAGGGCAAGGTGGTGTTGCTACAGCACCAATGAATACAACATCTTCAGTAATACCTTTTGCCGGTAAATATACTGTTGTAAAAGGCGATACGCTATCGGATATAGCTTCGCGTCATAATGTGAGTGTGCAGGCATTACGCCAACACAATAATTTATCAAGTGATGTTATTTATATTGGTAAAGTATTAAAGGTTCCGAGTAATTCATCTCCAGTAAATACCGTTCGTGTACATGTTATTAGTCGAG
>CBDUPS010000089.1:0-6328 GCA_965369155.1 uncultured Spongiibacteraceae bacterium | reverse complement strand
AAATGGCTCTAAAAAATTAAAGTGAATAATTCTCAGGAGGGAATGTACATTTGAGCTTTTCACCTAGTAACTGTTCAATTGCCGGTAAAAAGAAACCTTCATCTTCACACACTAGGTTAATAGAAACCCCTGTAGCACCCGCCCTACCGGTACGGCCAATACGATGCACATAATCTTCTGGGTCTTCAGGAAGGTTATAATTAATAACATGGCTTACGTCATCAACATGAATACCACGGCCGACAACATCGGTGGCAACTAATACTGAAATTTTACCCGAGCGAAAATTCTCCAGTGTTTTTATACGGCGATTTTGATTGATCTCACCTGATAAAATGCCACATTGAAACCCTTTACGTTTAAGTTGCTCGCAAATATCTCGTGTTTGGTCGCGTCTATTAGCAAAAACTATCGTCCGCTCCACACCATCTTCACTTAAAATAGCCGATAGCACCGACATTTTTTTATCACCCTCAACCAAATAAGTTTTTTGTTCTATTTGGCTTGAGGCAACGCTATCTGGCTCAATCTCAACCTTAATCGGCTCAACAGTCCATTGTTCTGATAACCGCAACACATCATCGGTAAACGTCGCACTAAATAATAAGGTTTGCCGACAGCTTTTTTGGGGCGTTCTTTGAATAATACGTTTTACTTGAGGAATAAAGCCCATATCTAACATACGATCAGCTTCATCAATTACTAAAATATTAACCTGGTCGAGTATAATTTCAGCTCTAGAGACGTAATCATTTAAACGCCCTGGGGTCGCCACTAAAATATCAACTAACTGACTATTGAGCTGCTGCCGTTGCTTTTCATAATCCATACCGCCAATTAATAACAAGGTGTTTAAGCCGCTATACTTATTTAGCACAATTGAATCTTGTTCAATTTGCATTGCCAGCTCACGAGTAGGCGCTAAAATTAACGCACGAGGCTCCCCAACAAAACGCTCTGTCTCTACAACATTAACCAATAAATCATTGATAATAGTGATAAGGAAAGCTGCTGTTTTACCGGTACCGGTTTGCGCTTTACCAATAGCATCATAGCCATCTAAAGTCCAAGGCAGTATTTTGCTTTGAATCGGTGTACAACGCTCAAAGCCCATGCTGGTAATAGCTTTCTCTAATGGGCCTGCGAGTTTTAATGAAGAAAAAAGTGATGATTCCTCCTGTGTTGTGGCATTTTTTTCACTCATAATTAAACCTTAGGTTAGTGGGCTCTTAACCGCCCAATAACAGACTCTAACGCCTGCTCAAACAAAATATTACTCTCCAGCATATTGGCTGAATTATCTCTAAACAAGTTTGCTAGTTGTTCGGCAGTATACTCTGCTTTTTTTATTCCGCTACGATCAACAAACACATAAATGCCCGTATGTTGAATAATGGCGGCCAAACGTAATTTTTTTACTGTACCAAACTCTAAAAACTGTAACCACGCCCCTGCTGTCAACTCCTTAACAAAGGCATCGTGTTCATCGGGCTGTTTATTCGCTTCTGCCTCCGGCACATCATCTACATTAGTGAGCTTTGCAATAGCGTCTGAAAAAACCAATTCATCAGATGGCGGCTGAGACTCAAGATCATCATCAAGATCTAAATCAATATCTAATGTCTCATCACTAAGTGATTGCTCATTGTTAATATCGCTATAAAGATCAGAAAGCGCTTGCTCGTCACTCGAAAAATCCTCAGACAACATAACATCGTTATTGGCTTCTAATTCTGAGGGTTTATTTTTATCAGCCAGCATTGTCTGAAACTGATTAAGTAGTACATCTACTTTAAATGGGTCAATACCTGAATCAAGCAAGCCTTTCGACAAGTCACTGTAAAACTTTTCATGGTCTAGCGTAGAATCTGCCTTGAGTGCTTTAACCACATTATCAATAACAATTAATGCATCTTGCCACTCTAAACTATCAGGGCCTTTTTTGTTGTAAATAAGAAAAAGCACCTTATCCCAGTTATCAAACAAAAGGGCTTTAGCCTCATCAGGGAGATCTATACCTTCGGTTTTACTGTTTAGCACGGTTTTGCTTGCCGCTCTTGCTGAATCTACACGAGCCTTAGCATTTTCTTTTTCTAACATTCTTTTTTCAAAGATACGTGCTTTACGCTGCTCACCCTCAACAAAGCTTTTTATCTCATGAGAGGCATTTTCAAAAACCGAGTAATCATCTTCAAAGTTTTTACCCACATAATCTACAACAGAAGCTGCTTTTTGATATAAGGGGTCACGCTTTTCATCTTCTTGCGGTGACCATGATGCCGTTGCTGCCACCAAATCATCAATTAAATTTTGTGCGGGGTTATCTGCATCAGCAAAAAACTCTTCATCCATTACTGCCGCTTTTAACACCGGCACCTGCATATGGCTAATTAAATTTTTAATCGGCTCGGCAACCGAATCTTTTGACAGAATCTCAGAAAACATCATAGACAATGCTGACAATGCACCTTGGGCAGCCTCATCTAAACCTGCCCCTTCTGTAGCTAGTGTTTTTTGTACATACTGCGATAAATTGCCTGCATCAAAATCAACATAGCCGCTACCTTTTTCAGTAAAGCTGTTAAGTTCGGTTTGCTGATTAATATTATCAATAAAGCCTAATATTTCATCTTTTGATAAAACTTCTGCCCCATCTATATTTTTAACCTGGTGTTCAGCAACAACCTCATCATTTGTTTTGCTACCAAATAATGAACCTAATTTTTTTAAAAACTGATCACCAATAACTTTTTCTGAGTCACCCGTCACTTCACCTAATAAATTTTTTCTTTTTTCTTCTGCTTGCTTTTTAGCTTCGTCATCTTCTTCAAAAAAACGTTCACTAACATCGTCTTCATCTAAATCGGGTAATATTTTATTTTTGATAAAATAACTATTTGCTTCTTTATAAAACTCTAGTAACACCTCTGATAAAGCAATCTCAAAATAAAAAACAAAGCGTGTTAATACGCTTTTTATATCCTCTACAGAAGTCAGTGATTTAACTATCGCATTACCAATGGCAACAGCACCAACAGGGCTTTCTTTCCCTTCAATATGGCGATTCATTAACTTTTCGATACGTAAACATAAATGAGCTAATTCAAGCTGACATTCTTCGTTAATTCTTTTGCTCATTTTTTCAACAGCAATTTGCAAGCTAAGCTCATCATCGTCCATCAAAGATAAACTATTTGTGCTTTTATTTTTTCTAGATAAACGGCCTTTACCAATTTTTGTTTTTTCACTAGAACGCTGCAATAACTTTTGAAATGCCAAATCAATACCACTTTTAAAATTCTCTTCAAGTAATTTTTGTGAGCGAGGCAAATGCTTTACCAAAAGCTGTAATTCTTCCTGCTCTTTTTCCTCTACGTCACTATCAGAGTCATCTTTATGTAACTCAAGTTGAAATGCCTTTTCATCTATAATTTTTATCGTTTTGCCGATAAGCGGTGTTAACAATTTATATGTTAACTCCCGAAGATATTGCATTTCTTCCGGCAATTTCTTTTCTTTTTTAAGCCAGTCCAACATACAAAAGACCTATTTAATCTAATTAGTTACATTGCTTTTTTATAAAAGCCGTTTTTATAAATTAATTTTTCGTATCTCTGGATAAGGATTTAACTCATCCATCACAATAGAGTATCCATTTGCCTGAACAATTCTCACATGATGTCGACGCAAACTATGAGGCTCTGTAACACCACAGGAGTGAGCCAACATATTAACTTCATCGACCATTCGTTCGACATAGTTAGCCACCCGAACAGACTTATCTGCAGGGTTTAAACCTCTCTGTAGCTTTTTGTTTTGAGTAGTAATACCTGTAGGACATGTGTTTTTATTGCATTGCAATGCTTGAATACAACCTAACGAAAACATAAAACCACGGGCAGAGGTAATAAAGTCGGCTCCAACACACAACGCCCAAGCAACTCCAGCGGGGTTAATTAATTTACCGGAGCATATCACTTTTATCCGATCCTTTAAGTTATATTCTATTAATTTATCAACCAATATCGGCAAGCTTTCTTTCAGCGTTAAACCGGTGCAATCAATTAATGTTAGTGGTGACGCCCCTGTGCCGCCATCACCACCATCTAAGGTAATAAAATCTGGCGCATGCTCAATGCCTCTTTGTAAAATAGCCTCACATAATTCATCCAACCATGCAGTTTGCCCTAGCACTAACTTAATACCTACAGGCTTTTCAGTTACATCACGTACTGTTTTTATCATATCCAGTAAGTCATCAATAGTATGAATTTCTTTATGTCTGTTAGGACTTTCTGATGTTTTCCCTATAGGAATGCCACGAATTTTTGCAATTTCTTTGGTTACTTTAGCCGCAGGCAAAATTCCGCCCTTACCCGGCTTAGCACCTTGGCTTAATTTTATTTCAAACATCTTTACCGCAGTATGGCTCGCCACCAGTTTTAATCTTTCGGCTGATAAACAACCATGCTCATCTCGCACACCATATTTTGCCGTACCAATTTGAAAAACAATATCGCAGCCACCCTCTAAATGGTAACTCGACAAGCCACCCTCACCAGTATTAAACCAACAGCCGGCTTTTTTAGCTCCTTGAGCCAATGCCCGTACAGCAGGTTTAGAAATAGCCCCATAGCTCATGCCTGATATATTAAAAAATGAAGTCGGTGTATATGCGTTTTTAACGTAGGGGCCAATGGTAATGGAGGCCGCAGGTTCTGCATCTTCGTTTTGTACTGGAATTAAAGAGTTGGCAAACAGATAGGTTCCTGTGGCACTTAAGTTTTTAGTTGAGCCAAAGGCCACCGTATTATCAATTTTTTTAGCCGCCCGATATATCCACGAACGTTCAGCTCGATTAAATGGCATTTCTTCCCTATCCATTGAGAAAAAATACTGTCGAAAAAACTCGCCCAAGTATTCAAACAAATAACGAAACCGCCCAATAACAGGATAGTTACGGCGAATCGTATGCTTTGTTTGGGTAATATCAATAATGTAAGCAATCACAATAATGATGACTAAAACGCCAACAAAAAATACAAATAATGACGCTAATAAACTTAATCCCTCAGTTAGCCATTTATTAATTTCACTCAACATAATGTTTTCCCTTAACAAAAAAAATCACTTATTGGAGCACACAGGACAATGCTCATCTTTGGCAATAGTAAACAACTTGTAACCGCCGTCTAATGCGGAATAAACCTGTAACTTTCCCAATAGCAATGAAGGCAAACCTACAATCAGCTTTATAGTTTCTAAGGCCTGCTGTGTACCTATCACCCCAACTACAGGGGATAGTACACCTGTTTCGCTACAACTTTCATCTGCTTGATGCTCAGTATAAAGACATCGATAACAGGGCTGATTCTCTTGTCTGCTATCAAATACGGCCAGATGCCCTTCAAAACGAATAGCCGCACCACTTACCAAAGGTTTCTTCTGTTCGACACACACCGCATTTAATGCAAAACGGGTAGCAAAGTTATCTCCGCAATCAACCACTACATCGGCCTGTGCCACCCAGTCCCTCATCATGCTTTTGTTGAGTCTTTTAGTCACTGTGGTGCAAAGCAATTCTGGGTTATTTTGCTGTAGACGCTTTTTAGCCGCCTCGACCTTTAAGGTGCCGATATCACTCTCACCAAACAATATTTGTCGCGGCAAGTTAGACCGCTCTACACTGTCGTTATCAGCAATAATTAAATGCCCTATACCAGAAGCCGCTAAATACTGAGTAGCAGCGCAACCCAAGCCCCCGGCACCTAAAACAAAAACGGTACTATTTAATAATGCCTGTTGGCCTGCCACATCAAACTCAGGTAATAATAAATGGCGGCTATAACGTAAAAGCTGTTGGTCATCCATGTACATCACCTGCTATATAGCAACCTGCGGTTACTCGGTGATGGCCTTGTAAATCATAAAAAGCCTGCACAAATTGGTAACCGTTATCACTCATCATATTTTTAACTCTATCGCCCTGCTGATAACCATGCTCCAATAAAAGCCAACCCTGGGCCGCTAAATAATGTTTCGATTCCATAATAATATGCTGTAAGTCAGCCAACCCCTGTTGCGTAGCCACTAATGCAGAGGTAGGCTCAAAGCGAACATCACCCTGTAAAAGGTGCTCATCATCTGCACTTATATAAGGGGGGTTACTCACGATAAAATTAAAGCTGCCTTTTATCTGTTCAAACCAATCACTTTGTAAAAAATCTACATTGGTCAGATTAAGATTTTTTTTATTCTCACGCGCTAAGGCAACGGCATTAGCTTTAATATCCGTAGCGGTAATACGCCAATGGGGGTTTTCACTGGC
>CBDUPS010000088.1:0-6373 GCA_965369155.1 uncultured Spongiibacteraceae bacterium | reverse complement strand
TTGTGACTACACCGCAATTGTATGGGGGCACGTACACGCTATTTGCTCATATGCTACCTAGCCAAGGTATTGAGGTGCGCTTTGCTGAAGACGACTCCCCAGAAGCATTAGAGCGTCTAATAGACGATAAAACCAAAGCTGTTTTTTGTGAGAGCATTGGTAATCCTGCGGGAAATATTATTGATATCGAAAAAGTTGCCCAGATGGCACATAGCAAAGGTGTTGCGGTTATTGTTGATAACACCGTTGCCAGCCCAGCGTTGTGCCAGCCCATTACGTTTGGTGCGGATATCGTTGTTCACTCATTAACGAAATATATTGCCGGGCACGGTAACTCTATTGGTGGTGTTATTGTTGATTCCGGTAACTTTCCTTGGGCCAAGCACAAAGAGCGTTACCCACAATTAAGCTCTCCAGAAGAGGCTTATCATGGTGTGGTTTATACCGAGGCATTTGGGCCTGCTGCCTTTATTGGTCGTGCACGTACCGTACCTTTACGTAATACAGGTGCGGCACTTTCGCCCATGAATGCCTTTATGATTATGCAGGGATTAGAAACGTTAGCCTTACGGATGGAGCGTCATTGTCAGAATGCCATGGCAGTTGCCCATTATTTACAAAGCCATAAAAAAGTAGACTGGGTAAGTTTTGCCGGCTTATCGGATCATCCACATCATGGTTTAGCTGAAAAATATTGTGGTGGGGTTCCCGCATCACTATTAACCTTTGGTATTAAAGGAGGCTTTGATGCAGGAGTTAAATTTTACGATCAATTAAAAATGATTAAACGATTAGTCAATATTGGGGATACCAAAAGTTTGGCCTGTCACCCTGCATCGACCACTCACCGTCAGCTGAGTGACGAAGAGTTAAACACAGCAGGAGTGGCTCCAGAGATGTTGCGGCTTTGTATTGGTATTGAACATATCGACGATATTATTGCAGATTTAGAACAAGCATTAGCGGTTGTTTAAAATGCATTTTTTAGAGTAAAGCGAACAATAAAAAAGGCACTTAATAAGTGCCTTTTTTATTTGCTTGAAGAGAAAAGTTACTTCATTAAAAAGCGCATCATTTTTTTACGCTTGGTTAGTTCCTCTGCATCAAATGGGGGGTATGATTGCTTTGGATCAAGCCACGTGGCTTTTTTAACTACAGGGCGCAAATGACTCATGGCCTCAAAGCCAAACTTACCATGGTATTGCCCCATGCCCGATTCGCCAACACCGCCAAAGGGTAGGTTATGATTAGGCACGTGCATCATTACGGAGTTAACACCCACGGCACCGGACTCAGTGCTGTCGATAATGCTTCTAGCAAACGCATCATTTTCGGTGAAGATATAAAAACATAAGGGCTTACCGTAACGTCGATAAATGGCCAAAATATCTTCTTTTGTTTTATAGGTGAGTATTGGCAATATAGGGCCAAAAATCTCTTCTTTCATTATCTCGCTATCGATAGACACATTATTTAACACCGTAGGTGCTAGGTAGTTTTCACTAGGATCAGTTTGGCCTCCAATAACAATGTCACCACATTCCGTTAATTTTTTTAAGCGTTCAAAGTGATGGCTGTTAATAATGCGAGAGTAAGCCAAGCTTTTTTGAGGATCTTCCCCAAACATGTACTCTACTTTCTCTTTAATTTTTGCAACCAGTTTTTCTTTAATAGACTCGTGCGCCAGAATGTAATCAACGGTAACGCAAATTTGTCCTGCATTCATAAATTTGGCATCAACAATACGATTAGCGGTTGCATCTAAATTAGCATCCTCAGCAACCACACAGGGGTTTTTGCCACCGAGCTCTAATAGAACAGGGGTAAGGTTTTCCGCGGCAGCGCGCATAACAACCCGCCCTACATGGGCACTACCGGTATATAAGATTAAATCGTAGTCTTGGCGCAACAACTCATCACGATCAGCACCATCGGGCTGATACACTCTAATCGCATCAGAATCAAAATACTTTGCTACAAGCTCTTCTAGTAATTCACAAAAAGCAGGGGACATACTAGGTGGCTTAATTAAAACGGTATTACCTGCGGCAATGGCGGCGGATAATGGGCCAAGAGCTAAATGTAGGGGAAAGTTCCAAGCGACACCAATAAGCATAACCCCATAAGGTGTTGGCTCAATTTGGCTTTTTATAGGCCATAAAAACAGTGGGCTACCTACTTTAGTGGGCTTCATCCATTTTTTTAAATGTTTTATTGCATGCACGGCAGCAGCACGAACAAATAAAACTTCTCCACCAAAAGAGGTAAATTCTGCTTTACCTGAATCCTTTTTAAAGGCTTCAATAAAACGATCTTCATTATCATCAATGAGTTTTATTAATTGCTGTAGTTGTTGTAGACGCCATTCATAGCGACGGGTTTTACCGCTATTAAATGTGGCTTTTAAGTCGGCCACATGGTCTTTTGCAGTTTTCATAAGGTTCCTCTGGTGCTTGATAGATAAATTATAAGGGCAAGTGTAGCAATTCATTAAGAGTTGGGGAAACAAAAGCGTTCTTTGCTACAATGAAATCCTGTTCATGAAATTATCAAATTCATTAGTGTTTTTATAAAAAAGGCAGATAATGGCGCCGTTAATTTCACTTGTTTTAATAGGATGTATCCATGGTCTGGGAAGAGTTTTTATCTATTAGCCCCTATAACTGGCACTCTATTGGTGCTGCGGTTTTGTGTGGTTCATTAATTGGTTTGGAGCGACAAATACGAGGCAAGCCGGTAGGGATTAGAACATCAACCCTTATTACGTTAGGGACTTATTTGTTTTTGTCCACAGCAGGCTTTTTAGACGGCAGTATGGTTGATCCATCAAGGGTTGTAGGACAGGTGATTACAGGTGTTGGCTTTTTAGGTGCGGGGGTGATGCTTAACCAAAATGGTACAGTAATTGGTGTAACCTCTGCTGCAACCATTTGGGTATTAGCCGCCATTGGGGTGATGATCTCGTTTGGTTACTTAGCTCAAGCGATTAAACTCTCCGTATTAGTGGTTGTTATTTTGTATGGGTTTGATGCAATGGATGAAAAAATACATCAAGTGCTAAGAAAATTACCGCCAATAAAAAAGCGGCATTAATAGAGGGTTTGAATTATGTTGAGAATCAAAAAAAGCATTATGTTTTTTATAGTATTAATCGCGATAGTTGCCTGTAGTGATAAAGAGCCGGCTGTGGTTAATAACGTTGTAAGTAATAGCCATGAAAAAATATTACTCGATGTCTATAAAGACCCCTCTTGTGGGTGCTGTGCTGATTGGATAACCCATGCTGAAAAATATGACTTTTTAGGTAAGATCCATCATCCAGAAGATTTAAATTTAGTGAAAAATAAGTATGGTATTACACCAAAACTGCAGTCGTGTCATACCTCTGTATCACCTTCGGGTTATGTGTTTGAAGGACATGTACCGGCAAAACTTATTCAGCAGTTTTTAGAGAACCCACCCACTAACGCTATCGGTTTAACCGTACCTGGTATGCCAATGGAAAGCCCTGGGATGGAAATGGGTGGCACCTTTACCCCGTACGATGTGCTGCTGATCAATAAAGATGGAACAACCCGTATTTATGCTCATATGGGCGAGCCGCAGGATCAATACTAAAGTGAATAACTCCGAGTTAGCAGAAGTTAGCGCAAGAGCGGAATTACTGGCAACAGTAAAAAAAATGCAAGAAGATAAATTAACCGCAGCGAAAAGTGGTAATTTAAGTATTCGCTGTGAGGGTGGCTTTATTATTACCCCAACAGGTGTGGCTTACGAAAAGCTCACAGAGGCTGATTTGGTTTTTCTAAATACTCAGGGTCAAGGCCGTGAGGGTGAGTTAAAGCCCTCTAGTGAGTGGCATTTTCATTTTGATATTTATAAGCAAAAGTCAGAGGTGGGAGGTGTCGTTCACACTCACTCTAATGCAGCAACAGCGATTGCTTGTACTGGGCAGTCTATACCGGCATTTCATTACATGGTGGCATTGTTTGGCGGTAACAGTGTGCCCTGTATGCCTTATGCAACCTTTGCGACAGCTGCGCTCTCAGCGCAAGTACTCAAAGGGTTGTCTCAGCATACGGCCTGTTTATTGCAAAATCATGGCGTGGTAGTAGTTGAAAAAAACCTATTAACAGCCTATCAAAGAGCCGTAGAGCTAGAGTCTTTAGCCCAACAATACTTGCTGGCTAAACGGTTAGGTGAGGTGATGTTGTTGTCAGATAAACAAATGCAAGAAGCGAAAAAAGCTTTTGGCTTTTATGGGCAAAAATAAATAATTCTAATTAATTTTAGGCATAAAAAAACCCCGCAAAAGCGGGGTTTTTGTTTTCTACAACATAGCTGATTAGACAACAAATACTTGAATGCCTTGCTCAATTAATAAGCTTGCACCATTGTCGCTATAGCTATCGTAGGTTACAGAATCTATTACCTGTGTACCTGTAGACGTGGTCCAACCATCTAGGTTAACAGTGTCGGTAGACTCACCCATAATGATAAGAGAGTCAGTGCTCGACATATCTAATACATCCCGAGTGGATAACGAAATAGTGTTGCTTGAATTACCCACACTTAAATCTAATGCTTCAATAGAGAACAACTTAGTGAAGTCAATAGACGTTAGGTTCATGCCGTCACCAGCAAGAATTAGAGTGTCAAAGCCTTTGCCTCCATCAACAGACAAGAAGTTGTTATCTGCTACAGCAATAACATCATCTACATTACCACCAGTAATAGTGTCAAAGCCGCCTTTGCTTAAGATACCGTTTGTAGCGCCAAGATTACCCGTTAATGTGTCGGATACTGGTGTTCCAACTATATTGAATATACCTATGGCATCATTAACCGTGTTGGTCACTGTGGTCGCGGTGTCGTTATCTGTTGCTGTTACTGTTACATCATGGAAGCCTTTGGCAAGGGGTGCGTTAGCTAAATCTAGAGCCCATTGACCGCCACCTAGAGCAGTAAGCTCTGCATCAGTACCTAAAGTATATGAGATGCCGTTGGCCTCTACGGTAAGAACATCAGTTGTAACATCATCAAACTCACCTGTAATCACTGGGCGGAAGTTAGCGGTAGTTCTTTCGTTAACACCTGCGGTCTCTAAGATGTGAAGGTCAGCAACAGTGCTATCTGAAGCGCTATTACCTAAAGCATCAGTTGATGTGGCAACAACATCGTAGCTTCCAGGGGCAAGTGTTGATGCCAAGTCTAATGACCACTGGTTGCCAGTGTTAGTTAGCTCTGCATCGACTCCTAATGTATAAGTACTGCCATCAACGGTTACGGTGAAGGAGTCACTTTGTGCTTGATGGAAGAACCCAGTGATGAGGGTGTCGCCATCAGCGGTGTTTTGTGATTTAACGGCAGGGCTTACTAATGGGGCATCAACCATGATTTCATTGGAGGTGCTGTCTGAAGTCGTTAGGCCTCCAACGGTTTGCGAAACACTAACATCATAAACACCGTCAGATAATAAAGAGCTTGAAAGGTTAAGAGCCCAGTTATTACCATTATTTGTTAGCTCTGCATCAGTACCTAAAACATATACCGCACCATCAACACTAACTGTTAGGTTAGTGGCACTTGAGTCAAATAAGCCGGTAATAGTCGGCTTAAAGTTTGTGGTCTCTAAATGATTCACAGTAGGGTTGGTAAGGGATACGTTTGAGTTTCTGATCAAAAGCTCACCAAAGGTGCTGTCGGATTCAACATTTCCTGCATCATCAGCATGAGTTGCCTTTATATCGTACCTACCTGCATCAAGTGTTTGGGCAGTTTGCGATAGATCTAATGACCAAGAGGTACCTGAGGTGGTTAAAGCGGCATCTGTACCTAGCACATAAGTAGTACCATTAACCGTAACCTCTAATGAAGTTGCTCCAAAGTTTGTGTCTGCCTCAAAACCATAAGTTCCGGTAATAACCGGAGCACTTGATGATGTGGTTAGGGTGTTGACAGTAGCGAATTGCTGTACGAAAGCAACAGAAGAAACTACGGTATCAAAGATAGCATTTAGAATAATACCTGTGCCTTCATTACCAGCAGAATCTGTAGGTGTAAAACGCATTTGTGCTTCAAGTTGTAAGCCTCCAGGAATAGGAGGAAGCTGACCAAGTTCACTAAGTACTAGGCTCCAGTTACCGTTGGCATCAGAGTAAACAGTGGCGAAAGGGTTGAAGCCAGGTCCTGCAAGAGAAAGTAGCTGTAAGTCAGCTTGGATGGTACTAAATGCTTCTGCTTCAGCGGTTACGAATGCGCTGGCAATATCAGCCTCGGTTAAAATCCCATCACCTTCAGTGCCAGAAGAATCGCCCTGTACAATAAGGTTTGTAGGTGTTGGGGTGCTTGTGTCGACAGTTACAGAAGCGAC
>CBDUPS010000087.1:0-6384 GCA_965369155.1 uncultured Spongiibacteraceae bacterium | reverse complement strand
ATACTTCACCGACATCCTCCACTCACTACCAGAATTCCCTCTTATCTTTACCCTAGGCTGTGGGGTGCTCGGTTTATGTATCGGTAGCTTTCTTAATGTGGTTATTTATCGCCTCCCCGTGATGATGGAAAAAAACTGGCGAGAAGAATGCACATCATTTTTACATCCAGAGCAAGAGTCGGAACAACAAAGCGAATCCGAGCCACCGCCGCGTTTTAATTTAATGACACCGCGCTCAGCTTGCCCTAATTGCCAACATGCTATTGCCAGTTGGGAGAATATTCCCGTTATTAGTTGGTTGTTTTTAAGAGGCCGTTGTAGTGGCTGTAAAAAAGTGATTTCACCACGTTACCCATTAGTCGAGATCACCACCGCAATACTCTTTACTATTGTAGCAGCGCACTTTGGCGTTACTATTGCTGCTGTTGCCGCCTGCTTGTTTACCGCAACCCTTATCGCCCTCACCATGATTGATTACGATCATATGTTGTTACCCGATTCTTTAGTATTGCCTTTGGTATGGGCCGGTTTAATTGTTAATTACTTCTCCGTATTTACCGATTTTAGCAGTGCCTTTTGGGGAGCTGTTTGGGGCTACCTTATTTTATGGAGTATTTTTTGGTTATTTAAATTAGCCACTGGCAAAGATGGCATGGGCTATGGTGATTTTAAATTACTCGCCGCGCTCGGTGCTTGGGGTGGCTATGAATTACTCCCCGCTATTATTGTTTTATCCTCTATTGCCGGTGTTGTTATTGGTGCAGGCTTAATTGTGTTGCAAAAGCTCGGTAAAGGAAAACCCATGCCCTTTGGCCCATACCTAGCCATCGCTGGTTGGATCGCCCTGCTGTGGGGCGCTGAACTCACCCAAACTTGGCTTAGCCAATACAGTTACTTTTAATAATATGTTTATTGTTGGATTAACCGGCGGCATTGGTAGCGGTAAAACCACCGTATCTGATTTATTTGCTGAAAAAGGTATCACTGTTGTAGATGCCGATATTGCCGCTCGTACTGTTGTCGCGCCAATCACTCCTGCACTTAAAGAAATCAGTGACTATTTTGGCAATGATATTCTGCAATCTGATGGCACACTCAACCGTGCTCGTCTGCGACAAATTGTTTTTTCTAACCCAGAAAAAAAACACTGGTTAGAATCCTTATTACACCCATTAATTGGCCAGCAAATAAACAAAGAACTTGAGAGTGCCACTAGCCCCTTTGTACTTTTTGTCTCGCCACTTTTAGTGGAGTCAGGGCAAGATGCTATTTGCCAGCGTGTATTAGTGGTTGATATACCAGAGCACTTACAACTTGATAGAGTTAGCCTGCGAGACAACAATACCCACGATGAAGTAAAAGCGATTATCAATACTCAAACCTCGCGCGATATTCGTAACGCCAAAGCTGATCATATTATTGTTAACGATAGTGACCTTGCGGCATTGGAGAAAAAAGTCGACCAGCTTTATCAACTGTATTTAAAAGCCGCTAAAGAATATAAAGCATAAAGTTTTTTTATCTCTCTAATATCTAACGCAACAATTTAATACAACAGGAAGCATCGTGAACCAAGAATCAAAAGATAAAAATATTGTAGAAGTTAACTGCCCTACCTGTAAAAAAACCATTCAATGGATTGAAGCCAATAGCTACCGGCCTTTTTGCTCAAAACGCTGTAAAGACTCTGACCTTTATGGTTGGGCTACTGAAGAAAATCGTGTGGCAGGCTCTAGTGTTTATAGTGATGTGTTTTCGGATGATGAGTTTTGAGGTGGATAGGCTCTTAATAAAAGCAATAATGATAAAAAACTGTACTACCAATTTTATATTTTGCTAATCGATCTAAGAATAAAATAAAAAAGACTTAAAATTAAATTTTTAACCTATTGTAAACATAAAGAAAATTAGTCTCACAAAACCTCTTCTAGCAACTTCTCCACCACCGGCACATTCGCCTTAGGAAATTGGTATTGGTCTAAGTCAGCCACTTTTACCCATTGTACCGGTTGTCCTTCTAATGATTGAGGAGCACCCAAAAAATCGGTTACCTTCCAAAAAGATAAGGATACTTTTTTATCCGAGTAGTCGTGGTTGAGGGTGATAAAGTGTGTGGCTTGGGTGAGGGTAATGCCGAGTTCTTCTTTTAATTCTCGCGCTAGGGCATGGTATTCAGTTTCACCGCCTTCAATTTTTCCACCAGGAAATTCCCACAGCCCACCTTGGTGCGCTGTGGTTAAGCGTTTTGCTATAAATATTTCTTGCTGATTTTTATCGCTATTAGCATTGCGTAAAATTATGCCCGCGACAACCAACACTCTAGAGTTTGTCGCTGGCATAGTAATTAACTACGGTATTCTGCGTTAATACGTACATAGTCGTAAGAAAAATCACAGGTCCAAACTGTTGCCGAAGCCGAGCCACGATTAAGTTTTATCTCAATCACAATCTCTGCTTCTTGCATGGCTTTTTTACCCTGCTCTTCAGTATAACTTGCTGCTCGTTGTCCATTCTCAGCAATGGTTACACCATTCATTAATAACGACACATCATTAACATTTAAGTTGTTAATTGGTGCCCGGCCAATTGCAGCCAATACGCGCCCCCAGTTTGGGTCACTGGCAAACAATGCTGTTTTTACTAATGGAGACTCCGCCACAGTAAAAGCCACTGCCGCACATTCGGCGTCGCTGTTACCCTCTGATACGGTAATGGTGACAAACTTACTAGCCCCTTCGCCATCTTTTACAATCTCGCAAGCCAGCTCAATAAAAATATCATTAAGCTGCTGCTGCAACTCTAAATAAGCCTCAGTATTTTTAGTAACTTTTAATGCCCCTTTACCTGTGGCTACTAACATGCAGCAATCATTGGTTGAGGTATCCCCATCAATTGAGATTCGGTTAAACGAATGATTGACCGCGCAGGTTAGCATGTCTTGTAAATCATCGGCTGAAACCTGTGCATCGGTTGCCACATAACCCAACATGGTAGCCATGTTAGGTTTAATCATTCCAGCTCCCTTGGTAATGCCGGTAAGGGTTACCGAGTGACCATCAATAGTAACCGTGCGACTCACGCCTTTAGGCCGTGTATCGGTGGTTAAAATGCCATTAGCTGCTTGCACCCAAGCATCTTCAGATAATGCATCGTATGCAGCAGGTAACACAGCAGCTATTTTCTCAAGCGGCAAATGCTCACCAATAACACCGGTTGAAAAGGGTAAAATATTATTAGCATCAACACCGGCTAACTGAGAAAAAGCCTCACAGGTTTGCTCGGCATTTTTTAAACCAATAACACCAGTACCCGCATTAGCATTACCAGTGTTGGTTATAAAGTAGCGTTTCGCTCCCGCATTTTTTGCCTGAGTTAAATGCTTTTTTGCCACTTGCACAGGGGCAGCGCAAAAGGCATTTTTTGTAAAAACTCCGGCGATAGTTGCTGTGTCACATATTTCCATTAATACAACATCGGGCCGACCTACTTTTTTTATTCCTGCACTGACTGTCGCTAAACGAAAACCCGCGACCGAGTTTAATGTGGGTAATACCCCTTCGCCTATTGCCATAATGCCGCTCTACCTTTGTGTGTAATTACTGTTAATTGCCGCCGCTATCATCATCCAACTTTAGGATAATTGTCCATGACATTGTTTATATTTTTTCCCCGAGCCACAAGGACAAGGATCATTACGTCCTACCTTTGCCTCTTCACGAACAAAAGGTGCCTGTGGTTCCATCGGTGTGTCATCGGCAGGGGCCGGCTCAGGTGATGTTAATGCTGAGCTTTCTTTATGTTCATACTGCATGCGTTTTTTCTCAGCTTCTGCCTCAGCACGGCGCTGCTCTTCTAGCTCAGCAACATCTTCTAGGCGAATTTCTAAACGCATTAAAAATGTCACTACATCGTGCTTTAAAGATTCAAGCAACTCTTGAAACATTTCAAAGGCTTCGCGTTTGTATTCCCGTTTAGGATCTTTACCGCCGTAGCCCCTAAGGCCTACACCCTGACGTAAATGATCCATCACATTAAGGTGTTCTTTCCATAAATTATCTAACACCTGCAACATAATTTGTTTTTCAACCACACGCATTTCGTCGCCAATGAGCGCCGATTTTTTAGCATAGGCACTAGCGACTTCTTCAACTAGGCGCTGACGTAAAGTTTCTTCATATAATTTATCATCTTCGTCTAACCACTGACGAATAGGCAATGTTAACCCCAGTTCACTTTGAAAGGCTTTTTCTAGGCCCTCAATATCCCATTGCTCTTCAATACTTTGTTTAGGAATATAACTATCAACTAAACCCAAAGTTACATCTTCTCTAATTGACTCAATAATGGGAGAAATATCATTTTGCTGCAAATAAGTTTGCCGTTGTTCGTAAATTACTTTCCGTTGTTCATTCGCCACATCATCGTATTCTAATAACTGCTTACGAATATCAAAGTTACGGCCTTCAACTTTTTTCTGTGCTTTTTCAATATTATTGCTCACCAAACGCGACTCAATTGGCTCACCTTCTGAGCCTAAAGATTGCAGCATGTTACGCACTCTATCAGTGATAAAGATACGCATTAAGCTATCTTCTAAAGATAAGTAAAACTGCGACAATCCAGGGTCACCCTGCCGGCCTGCACGGCCTCGAAGCTGATTATCAATCCGGCGTGATTCATGTCGCTCTGTACCTAAGATATGTAACCCACCGGCCTCAAGTACGGCTTTATTACGCGCCTTCCATTCCGACTTTAGCTGTTGAATTTTCTCTTCTGTTGGGTTTTCTAAGGCGGCTATTTCAACCTCTACATTACCCCCTAATACAATATCTGTACCACGACCCGCCATATTAGTAGCAATGGTGACACGACCCGGATAGCCTGCTTGAGCAATAATTTCGGCTTCTTTTTCGTGGAATTTAGCATTTAAAACACTATGGGGAATTTTTTCTTTTGTGAGTAAATTCGCTAATACTTCTGAAGACTCAATGGAGACTGTTCCCACTAATACCGGTACGCCTTTATCAACAAACTTCCGAATATCCTGCACCACTGCCGCAAATTTTTCCGCCTCCGTCATAAATACTAAATCGGTTAAATCTTTACGGGCTAAAGGTCGGTTAGTTGGTATAACCACCACATCTAATCCATAAATTTGCCTAAACTCAAACGCTTCAGTATCAGCAGTCCCTGTCATACCTGATAGTTTTTCATAAAGGCGGAAATAATTTTGGAATGTCGTTGATGCTAATGTTTGACTTTCGGCCTGAATAAAAACCCCTTCTTTGGCTTCAATAGCCTGATGTAAGCCTTCCGATAAACGTCGACCGGTCATCATTCGCCCAGTGTGTTCATCAATAAGCACAACTTCGTTATCTTGAACGATGTAATCTACATCTTTTTGAAATAAAACATGCGCTTTTAAACCCGCCGTTACATGGTGTAATAGGTTTAAGTTTTTTGCTGAATATAAGGTGTCACCCTCGTCTAACAGACCCTTTTTAACTAACAGTGATTCAATCACTTGATGGCCATCTTCGGTAAATTCTATTTGTCGCTGTTTTTCATCTAACACATAATGACCAGGCTTTACTATCTGCCCATCATTTTCTTCTTGCCTCTCAAGCCCTGGAATAAGTACATTAATGGCTTTATAGAGCTCTGAACTATCTTCTGAGGCTCCTGAAATAATTAATGGCGTACGAGCCTCATCAATAAGAATAGAATCTACCTCATCAACAATAGAGAAAAAGTGGCCCCGTTGTAATTGCTCTTCTGCACTAAAGGCCATATTGTCTCTAAGGTAATCAAAGCCAAACTCATTATTCGTGCCATAGGTAATATCTGCAGCATAGGCTTCTTTTTTATGCTGTATATCTTGGTTGGATAAGATAACCCCCACGGTCATGCCTAAAAACTCATAAACCGGACGCATCCAGTTAGCATCCCGCTCTGCCAAATAATCATTGACTGTGACCAAATGTACGCCTTTTTTTGTTAGCGCATTTAAGTAAACCGGTAAGGTAGCCATTAAGGTTTTACCCTCACCGGTTTTCATTTCCGCAATACGGCCTTCGTGCAAAGCAATACCACCTATCATTTGCACATCAAAATGGCGCATACCTAAAGTCCGATCAGTGGCTTCTCTTACCACCGAAAATGCCTCAGGTAATAACTGGTCTAAGGTTTCACCTTTTTGTAAACGCTCTTGAAACTCTACGGTTTTTGCTTTTAATTGTTCGTCTGATAATGCACGAATTTGTTCTTCGCAATTGTTAATGTTTTTAACAATTTTATTCATGCGCTTTAATTCGCGATCATTTTTACTACCAAATACTTTTTTTGCTACGCTAGAAAACATGGGAAATATCCATTAGTCATCAA
>CBDUPS010000086.1:0-6398 GCA_965369155.1 uncultured Spongiibacteraceae bacterium | reverse complement strand
GAATTTGCACTCCCAAAAAGCCACGGCTTACCGAACCCTTTTCTTTAAGTTGCCGCACTACAGATAAAGCAACCGATGAGGGTATAGCAAAAGACAAGCCAATCGAGCCACCACTTTGGGTGAGTATTTGTGAGTTAATCCCCACCACTTCACCCTTTATATTAAATAGTGGACCACCAGAGTTTCCGGGATTAATAGCAACATCGGTTTGAATAAACGGCACATAGTCTTGATTGTTATCGGTAGGTAAACTTCGTCCTTTTGCACTAATAATGCCTGCAGTAGCAGAGTAATCAAGACCAAATGGTGCACCAATAGCTAACACCCACTCGCCAACCTCAACATCAACATGCTCTTTTAATGTTAAGTACGGTAGTTTTTTTTCATCTATTTTAAGTAGCGCCAAATCACTGGCTTTATCTAAACCAACAATAGTTGCCCTATATTCTCTACGGTCTAATAAGCGAACCATCACCTCACTCGCTTTATCAACCACATGATGATTCGTTAATACATAGCCATCAGATGAAATTAAAAAGCCAGATCCCATCCCCTGCCCAATTCTTGGCTCAGGCAATTGGCGCAAATCAAAGAAGTGGCGTAGCACTTCAGGAATCTCTTGATACTGTTCAGGAATTGAGCTGGCTAATGTCGTTTTTTTAGTAACTATTTTTACTACAGCAGACGAGTTATTTTTTACGATTTTAGTGAAGTCTGGCAGGCTATTTGCCTGTATGGATAACGGAACAAATACCAACAACAACGCCATAAAAAAAGAACGATAAAATACTAAAAAGTAAGACATGCTCAACCTCTCAACAAGTAATACTAAAAATAATAATTATAAAAAGATTAAGTGACTTCGCAAATAATTACATCGGTAGATGCATTGGGTTTGCCAAGTAATTTAGGTAAATAATGTTTTTTTGCACTGTGAGTGGCACTATGCCAACGGACAAATCCTGCGCCCAAAACAAAACCAATAATAGCGCCAACAATAGCGCCACCATCACCTTGAAATGACTCACCTGCCAATAGCATGCCAGCAATCATTAATGATAATGGAATTAAATAAACAATAACCGAGCCCACTAATAAAACAGATTCTTGAATACCAAGAGATACCGTATCACCCACAGAAAAATCGTCTTTTTTAAAGTCGCCTAAGGCTATTTGTACATGATTTCTTTTACTGCCATGGAGTTTATTTAATAGGCTCTGGCCACAACCCTTTTGTGCCGAGCAAGACTGACACATACTCTGCTGAATCACCTCAACCCATAGCCATTTATCCTCAACGGCTACCACGCGCCCTGTTTCAGTTATCATGATTCTCTCCTAAAAACTCGATATTTTCAGTAATATGTCGAGCCATTGCTAAAGGAATTTCTCCTACCACTGTTATTAATAATATGTGGGCATTAAAGACTTTATTAGCCGAGTACATCACCGTTGCCCCACGCTGATGATACGCTTGTTGCTGTTTTTCAGGAATACTCTCAACAAATACGGTAAAAGTGGTTAGACCATCAGTATACCCCTGTGACTCATAACCCTCTGTTACATCTGCTTTAGGTAAAGAGGATACCGGTAAAAAACCTTTAGGCACAAAACCTAACTGCCACTTTGCCTCGGTTTTTTTAAGGTTTTTTTGCCCATCTCTTATCTTATTACTGTCGTGTGAATGAGAAATAGTGGGCTTGGTTATTTGCGGTTCTAATGAAGATGGCTCGATAGGTTTATTAATTGTTACCGAGGTAAATCGAAAGGTCTCTAGTATCTCGCCGTTTAAACCAATCACTTCTGAACCAAGTAACACCCCATGCTCTTTATCCACCATTAGTCTATAGTTATAGCGGTCACCGCTTTCTGATGTCACCGATAGTACGGCCACATCATGCCCTGCAATACGACTATTATCCTCTAAATTAATATCATAGCTCTCATCAACATCCATTAGGTTTTTAACCAGATTTTCTGATACATGAGTTAAGGTAACTCCATGATCTAAGCGCATTAGCGCCTCCCCAGGATGAATACAGGTTACCTTATGATCATGACGGATAATTTCTCTATGCTCTCCGTCTAAATACACTAGCCGCTCTCTTTCTTTGCCATCAACCACACTATGCACAATACGAAAAGAGTGCATGGTGTCATCATGTTGATAGACAAATACCCCATCATAATTTACCTCACGCATCCCATGAGACATTTTGTCTAATATTTGATGGGCACTATCAGCCAAACTATTAAAACTGGCTAAACACAGCAATAACGTGACGAATGGTAATGATTTAAAGCGTATTGCATATATCATCAATTAAAAATCCTGATAATCACTCATGCGAGCGTAGTTCATCATTCCTTGTCGTCCATTAAGAGATGTTTGCTCTACATGCTGTAATAAGTAACGGTTGTAGCGGACATCTAATGGTGCCTTACCGATTGGTGATGTTAGTTTTACTGGGGCACTCGAGACAGTGCTTTTGCCTGTATTTGAACCTATGGTAGCACTAACGGTTTGTAAGCCTGCCCTACTCTGCGTGGCGGTTGCTAACTGGGATAAAGGTGATATAACTTGAGCACCTTGAGTGGCGGCTACATTAGCTCCTACTGAAATCTGTGGACTATTAACAGAAAACCCACCTAATCCACCAGCACCTATTACCACAGCTACAGCAACCGATGCTGCCACTGCCGCTCTAATCCAGTTTTGTTTACCGGTATTGGTATTGGCCGCTAAGCTGTCTTTATTGACTGCACTAGTGCTGACATTATGTGTTGCCTGCTTATGGGTGTTTACCTCAGCAACAGTGGCCGTTGTTTCATCATTATTAATCGCAGCCGCCACTCGTTTAGAGATATCAAGGTGTAAAAATTGTTCGCTGCCACTGCCTTGTATCACCTGTTGCGCAGCATGGTAGCGACTCCATGTTTGGGATAATGCCTCGGCATCAGTCGAAGACAATAATCGACGTAAACTAAAGGCATCACCTTCGTTATCCATTAATGCTGATAGCACTTCTTTATCGTTATCGTTCATGTCTTTATTCCTTAGCCTTGTCTATGGCTATCATTCTGTAAAAATGGGGCGATTACTTTATCTAGTGCTTCCCGCGCTCTAAAAATACGAGAACGAACGGTACCTACAGGGCAATCCATTATTTGGGCAATATCGTCATAACCTAACCCTTCGTATTCACGTAGGGTTAGCGCTTCTTTTAGATCATCAGGTAGTGCTTCTATGGTTTGATTGATAACCGTCTCAAGCTGTGCGGATGACAACTCGGCTTCTGGGGTAGCGATACTATGTAGGCCGGTTGCCCCTTCCCTAAAGTCTGCCTCAGTAGAGTCTATATCTTGTCCTGGGGGACGACGTTTTTTAGCTACTAACCAGTTTTTAGCGGTATTGACCGCAATACGATAGAGCCACGTATAAAATTGGCTATCCCCTCTAAAATCTTCTAATGCATTATAGGCACGGATAAAAGCCTCCTGTGCCACATCTTGCACTTCTGAGGAGTCTTTTATATAGCGGGAAATTAAATGCATTACCTTGTGCTGATGTTTAAGCACTAACAAATCAAACGCCCGCTTATCGCCTTTTTGTACCCGTTCAACTAATTGCTCATCGGTTGTTGATGGTGCTCCAACACCCTGCTCTGTAGTCTCTTTCACATGGATAGCCTTTTGCGCAGCGGTAGACACTGAGCGAGACAAAGCTCTGCTTGCATTAGGTAGCGCTGCTTTAGACGACATAGGTAACGGTTGCTGGACATCAGTTTTTTTCAGCTCATTCTGTTTTTCGATAAATACGTCACCCGATTGTGGCCCCCTTGTGTTTTTTAGGGGTAAATCGAGTGCTGTTATTGCGCTTATGTATGTTGTAGTTGCCATAACAATGATATATTTCCTAACCCTTTCATAGCAATACGACAACGAAATGAGTGATAGGTTCCAATATGATGCGCTTATTATCGGCACAGGTGCTGCCGGTTTAACCTTAGCGTTACATCTCGCTGAATATATGCAGGTAGCCGTTATTTGTAAAGGCGCCGTCATTGATGGTTCCACCTACCATGCACAAGGCGGAATTGCTGCGGTTATCGATAGTGAAGACTCCATTGAATCTCATGTTAATGACACCCTAGCCGCTGGTGCTGGGCTTTGTCATGAAGATGTGGTGCGTCATGTCGTTACCAACAGTACAGAGAGTATTCAATGGTTGGTGGGCTTAGGAGTCGACTTTACTCGCGACAATTCAAACAATGACAATAATCAATTTCACTTAACCCGAGAAGGGGGTCATAGTCATCGGCGTATTCTTCATTCTGCTGATGCTACAGGGAAGGCGGTATCGTCCACACTTATTAGTCAGGCTAAGGCTCACCCGTCTATTACTTTATTTGAGTACCACGTTGCGGTGGATTTAATCCATAGTGACGGGGTTTGTAATGGCGCTTATATTTTAAATCGCAAAACCGAGCAAGTGATTACCCTTAACGCAAAATTTACTACCCTTGCCACCGGTGGCGCGAGTAAAGCCTATTTATTTACCAGTAACCCCGATGGTAATACCGGTGATGGTATTGCGATGGCATGGCGCGCGGGTTGTCGTGTGGCTAATATGGAATTTAATCAGTTTCACCCCACCTGTTTATATCATCCCCATGCCAAGTCTTTTTTAATTACTGAGGCTATTCGTGGGGAAGGCGGCGTATTAAAACTGCCTAATAGTGAGGCTTTTATGCAGCACTTTGATCCACAAGGTGATTTAGCCCCAAGAGATATTGTGGCTCGTGCTATTGATCACGAAATGAAACGGGTTGGCTGCGACTGTGTTTATTTAGATATTAGCCACAAACCCGCTAAATTTATCCGCTCACACTTTCCCACCGTTTACGCCAAATGCCTATCGCTGGGAATTGATATTACTGTTGAACCCATCCCTGTAGTCCCCGCAGCTCATTATACTTGTGGCGGCATTATGGTTGATTTAAATGGCCAAACCGATTTACAGCATTTATATGCCATTGGTGAAACCACGTTTACCGGCTTGCATGGTGCGAATCGTATGGCAAGCAATTCATTATTAGAATGTATTGTTTATGCTCGCTCCGCGGCCGAAGACATTCTTAAGCGTTATAATCACACTGCTATGCCTGTACCGGCAAAACCTTGGGATTCATCCCGGGTAACCGACTCAGACGAGGATGTTGTTATCTCCCACAACTGGGATGAGTTGCGCCATTTTATGTGGGATTATGTAGGCATTGTGAGAACCCAAAAACGCTTAGAACGTGCGCTACACCGTGTTGAATTATTACAAAGCGAAATTCTAGAATATTACAGTAATTATAAAGTGGGTAACGATTTACTAGAGCTACGAAATTTAGCTACTGTCTCTGAACTTATTATTCGCTGCGCTATGGCCCGCAAAGAAAGCCGAGGCTTACACTTTACGCTTGATTATCCGCAAACTGACCCTGTGGGCAAAGACTCTATTCTTATCCCTTTAAAAGATTAATCGTTACTCATAACGTATTTCTTTTTGATTTTTATTAAATGGCAAAAAGCACCCTATGAATAAACTCGAACAACTCAAAAAAATAACCACCGTTGTTGCTGACACCGGCGACATAGATGCCATCGAGCGTTTTCAACCTATTGATGCCACCACTAACCCTTCGCTTATTTTTAAAGCGGCTCAATTACCTCGCTTTACAACATTAGTGAACCACACAGTTAAAAACCACCATGACATTAACTCTTGTATTGATGAGCTAACCGTGAGCATTGGTAAAGAAATTCTATCGGTTATTACTGGGCGAATTTCAACTGAAGTTGATCCCGAGCTGTCATTTGATACGGGTAAAACCGTTACTAAAGCTCAACAATTAATTACCACCTATGAAAAAAATGGCATTGGCAAAGACCGAGTGCTCATTAAAATTGCTGCCACATGGGAAGGTATTAATGCGGCTAAAATACTAGAGCAACAAGGCATTCACTGTAACTTAACCTTGCTATTTAGCTTTGCCCAAGCCGTTGCCTGTGCTGATGCGGGGGTAACCCTTATCTCACCATTTGTAGGGCGAATTTTAGATTGGTATAAAGCAGCCAACCCTAGCATTACCTACAGCGCTGATAACGATCCCGGTGTACTCTCAGTAAAACGTATTTTTAATTACTATAAGCACCATGCCTACCCAACCACAGTGATGGGCGCTAGTTTTAGAAGCTGTGAACAAGTAGAAGCATTGGCCGGCTGTGACTACTTAACGATAAGCCCTACGTTGCTAGAGGGGTTAAGCGCTGATCATAATCTGCTAGAACAGCAGCTTTTTGCCAATAACCCTACAGAGAAAGAAGCGAAACAAGCATTGAATGAAGGG
>CBDUPS010000085.1:0-6492 GCA_965369155.1 uncultured Spongiibacteraceae bacterium | reverse complement strand
AGATTGATTGTAGAGGCAGACAAACGATTAAAGAAGTTACATGCAGTATCTGAAGTATTACAGGAGTCTGTTCAACCCTATGCATCCTCGCCTTGCTTGGCTGCTTCTGGGGATAGCACTATGAACTTAGAGGCACTTGGCTATTTATCTAAAAATGACCTTACAGAACAATTACAACAGTTATTAACTAATAGTCGCACTCAAGCAAAGCTTATTGCCGAAAGTTTACATCATGTTTATGAGCAATCGGCACGACAAAAAATGAGTGCTTTACATAAAACAGAGGCTTTAGTTTGTCAGTTACTAAAAAAGGCATTACACATCTTGCAAGAAAATATGTGGCAAGAAAACACCATGTCTAATCGGTTGAATAATAAAAATAGCCTAGAAGGTAAGGGCGAAACCGAAGTGATTGCTTTGGTAAAAAAGACTCGGCAAGAATCTTTAGGGGTGGTACGCACGCTACTATCTAAGTGCGGCCACGTTAATGTTACTGTGTTATTAGAAGAGGTCGTCAGCGCTTATTCCTAAGAGGGGTAAGCTCATTGAGGCTGTAAATAAAGCGCTTTTAGATGCTGCTTAAATGAATTGGTAACCCCTAAACCGTCGGATAAATAGTTCTCTGTGGAGCCGTATTGCTGCTCCATCGTATCAAACGCCGCCTGTAAATATTCCATTCGTACCTCAAGTAAAGGCATAACCTTGTGCTCATGTACGGGCTTTATGCTGAGTGATTGAATCTGCTGTAAATACATTTTATTTTTACTTTCTAGAAATATATTAGATGCCAAGTAGTCGTTTAAAATAGTTTTTTTATCAACCCCTAAGGTAAGTAATAAAATACTTGTGGCAAAGCCTGTTCGATCTTTACCGGCACTACAGTGATAAATTTGTGGTTGTGGCGCCTCGGCTAAATGATGTAACCATTGTTTAAAGATGGGGGTATGCTCGTTAACAAATTGCCGGTTACCATTAATAAGAATCTGCTGTGTATCAATGTCATTAATACCTCCAGAAAATAATAAGTCTTTTAACTCACTTAAAATAGCACCTTTAACGGTGATAGGCATTTCAATGTAGGAGGTGTCTGTTATTGGTGTATTAGGAGCGTCGTTTTTTTCATCATCAATTCTAAAATCAACAATTTGTTTAATACCCAATTGCTGTAATTGCTCTAAGGTGTTACTAGATAAGTCACTTAATTTACTAGAGCGAAAAAGTAAGCCCTGTTTTACTCGGCGATTATCTAGGGTTTTTATACCACCTAAATCTCGAAAGTTATCTAACTGCTCAACAGCAATTGTTGTTGGTTTTTCAGGGGGAGGTTGCATCATAAGTAAGAGACCTAAAAAAACATAATTGATAAAACCATTATGCCTGTTTTAATAATAAAATATTATGATGGTTTGATATTGAGAGGAGAGTGACAAGCAAACAGGCGCTGGTTATTACTGATAAGCTTCGGAGACTCCACTTTGCACTTGTCTTGTACGCTAGGACAGCGAGTATGAAACGCACATCCTTTAGGTGGGTTAATAGGTGAGGGGACTTCCCCTTCAATGGCAATAAATTGGTTATTGGGTTGCTCTGTTATTTTAGGAATAGCAGCAATTAATGCAGCGCTGTAAGGGTGATGTGGTGTTTCGTAGAGCTCTTTTGGCGTGGCTATTTCAACTATTTTGCCTAAATACATTACCGCAACTCTATCAGCAATATGGTGAACCACCGATAAATCATGGGAGATAAACACCATGGATAGACTCATTTCTTGTTTTAAATCAGACAGTAAATTAATAATCTGACCTTGAATCGACACATCAAGAGCACTAACTGGCTCATCACAAATTAACAATGTTGGCTTTATAATAAGCGCCCTAGCAATACTAATACGTTGACGTTGCCCTCCAGAAAACTCATGGGGGAATTTATCGATACAGTTTTTGGGCAAGCCAACCACATTAAGAATATCGACTATCTGTTTTTGTTGTTGGGCTTTTGTGCCTATTTTATGTATGACTAAAGGCTCTGATAAAATTTGCTCAACGGTGTGTCGGCTATTAAGTGATTCAAAGGGGTCTTGAAAAACCATTTGTACTTGCTGGCGATAAGGTTTGGTTTTGGGGCTAAATAAAGGTAGTGCGGTGATGTCTTCATTGTTAAAAATAAGATTGCCTGATGTAGGCTTTTCTAGTTTAACGAGTAAGCGGGCGAGAGTGCTTTTACCGCAACCGGACTCCCCAACCAAGCCTAATGTCTCGCCTTTTTTTAAGCTAAACGATACGCCATCTACGGCTTTTAAATAATGCTTTTTACCATAGAGTTGTTTTTTTTCTACGGGGTAATGCTGTGCTAATAAGTGACAGTGCAAAATAATATCAGACACGCTTAATCTCCCGCCAATGGTGACAGGCCACTTGGTGAGCCTCAATCACCTCAAGGGTGGGAGACTGTTGGCACAACGAGGTAGCATAAGAGCAGCGGGGGTGAAATCGACAGCCCATAGGCCACTGACCTGGTGCGGGAACTTGACCCTCTATGGTAGCTAGACGCTGCCTTTTATCTTTCTGCAATGAGGGTATCGCATTGAGTAAACCCTGTGTGTAAGGGTGCAGGGGCTTTTTAAATAATTCGATAGTAGCGGCTGACTCGATAATGCTTCCTGCGTACATTACGGCAATGCGATCACATAAATTAAATACCACCCCAAGATCATGGGTAATAAAAATCACCGACATATTTATTTCGGTTTGCAGTTCTTTTATAACGCTTAGTATCTGTCCTTGAATGGTCACATCTAATGCTGTGGTAGGTTCATCAGCAATGAGGATATCAGGCTCTATAGCAAGAGCCATCGCAATAAGAACGCGCTGACGCATGCCTCCAGATAATTGATGGGGGTATTCCGCCATGCGCTGTTCCGCCTCAGGAATTCCCACACGCTTTAACCAATAAACGGCTTTTTCTATTTGTTGTTGCCGTGATAATTGAGGTTGGTGCAAAAGAAATACTTCAAGTAACTGCTTACCAATAGTATGTACAGGGTTTAATGCTGTCATAGGTTCTTGAAATATCATGGCGATTTTTTTACCGCGAACCTCAGTGGGGACAACCGGCTTATTGTGTAATAAAATTTCTCCAGAAACGTGCTTACCTGCAGGTTGGGGCAGTAAACCCATGATGGCTAAAGCGGTGATACTTTTGCCGCTACCCGACTCACCGACTAGCCCAAGTATTTCATTTTCCCCAAGAGACAAACAGAGATTCTCAACAACGGTGATATCTTGCTTAGTTTCTTGATGGTGAAAAGCAATGGATAAGTTTGATATTGATAATAGCGGCATGGTTTTGTTCAAACTATTTTTTCCAGGTAGTATCAATTATTTCAACCGCGGGGAAGGTTTCTCCGCTTTTTTCAGCCTCTTTGGTTTGTTTTTTAACGTGCTGATCAATCCAAAAAAGGCCGCCAGAGGATGAGCCCATAACATCAAACAAATCATCAGTAGTACGTGTACCTAATTGCTCTGGCAGTTTAATCCAGCGCCAATTAGCCGAGCGGGTGTAAGGCACTTTAAAAGAAGGAATAAAAACGCCGCTATCATGTATCGCTTGCTCAATGTTATGCGCTAAGTCGATACGCTGTTGTTTTTGGGTAGAAGCACGATATTGCATAATCATTGCATCAATAGCAGGGTCATCTAAGTTGGTAACATTATTGGTTTGTGGCTTATGGGCATTCTCCGAATGATAATGCTCCCAATAACGGGGAGATAAGCCACCACCAGACCAACCCATCCAAGCAATCTGATGTTTTTTCTCTAGTATTTGTTTAAAGGCAGCGGAGCCATCAAGTAGCTGCAACTGTAAATTAATCCCTGCTTTTAAAGCATCTTCTTTTAAAAGTACCAATCTGTTTTGATGGTGCGCTTGAGAGTAAGTCACTCGTAAATTTAATGGGATACCATTTTTTACTCTAATACCATCGGCGTTGCGTTGCTGCCAACCAGCCTTATTTAAATAGTCATTGGCTAAGGTAAGATTAAATTCCCGAGCTTTTATATTGTTATTAGTATAAGGGCCATAACCTACATTGTGAGTGTTAAGGCGTTCGTAATCACCACGTAATAGTGTGTTAATGACTTTGTCAAAATTCATCGCATAGGCGATACCATAGCGAACATTTTTATCTGATAAAACACTATCATCAGTATTTAAAAACATACCCATAGTCGGCTGTGGCACATCATTATAAAATTGATGCTTTTCAATGTAACCCTTTGTATAAAGCGTTCCCTGTGCTTTTTCGTGCCAGAACTGTGGTAATAATAATGAAAAAGTATCTAAGCTGCCTTTCTCAAAATGCTTATAGGCAACTTGTACATCACGTATCACTTTTATTCTTATTTTTTTAGGATTAAAACGGTTTTTATAGTAACGATGTTGGTCGGCCCACCAGTTGTCTTTTCTTGTGTATTCAACGTACTGACCTTTTTTAATGTCGCTAATTTGGTATGGACCAGTATTAGGTTCTGTCTTCCAGTTGTAGTTTTGTACCCACTGTTCATCAAGTTTATGGAAGTGCCGTGGAATAGGGGGGATACCATACTCTGCTAACATTTCATCTTTAGGTAAAGCCACAGCACCTTTAATAGAAATTATATGCTCGCCGTATTTTTTAACGTCTAAAATTCTATTGCTGTAATAATTGTTATACCAAGGCGCCACAATAAATGGCGAACGCATAAACTCGAGTGTAAATAAATAATCGTCAGCGGTAACGGCAACACCGTCAGACCATTTAGCCGTGGGGTCTAACTTATAATAAATAGTGTGACCATCTTTACCAAAAGCCCAATGAGTCGCCAACTGCGGAATAGGTTGTAATGTGTTGGGATGAATACCGGTTAGAGAATAAATATTAGCTCTAACATAGTGAGCAAATGAGCTATTAGCGTCTGGCCCTACAAAGCGTAATGTAAGGGGAAAGCTGCTCATAAAGGTATAAAAAGTACCGCCTTTTACAGCGCTCTCTGATGCAAACTCAGGGTCAGTTTCGTTAGTCTGCCATAGGAGTTCTTCTGTTAATGCCTCAGCAGGTAAAGGTACATAGGTGGCTTTGTTTGTATTGGAGGCACTTTGGCTTGCCTGCTCATTATTGTTGTTAGAGCAGCCAATAACTAACGTGATAAGTAGTAATAAAAAAGTACTGGTTAGCTTCATGGTATTCCTGTTTTTATTTATAGTAGCTGTGTTTTTTAGGATCTAACGATTCTCTAATGGCCTCGCCAATAAAGGTTGTCATGGTTAGCACAACAGTCATGGCAATAATGACAGAACCTGCAATCCATTGATGATTTAAATTATCAGTGCCCTGTTTGAGTAATTCACCCCAACTGGGGGTTGGTGGTGGTAATCCAAAGCCTAAGTAATCGAGTGCGGTTAATGCCGTTATATTTGAGGCAACAGCAAAAGGCACAAAGGTCACAATAACATAAACGGTATTAGGTAAAATATGCATAAACATAATGCGGCTTTTACTGGCACCAAGCACTTGAGCGGCCTTTATGTAGTCTCTTGAGGCTTCTTTATATGTTGCGGTGCGAATAAACCATGTGATGCCGGTCCAGCCAAATATCGCCATAATAAGCACTAGGGTCCAAAAGCTTGGGATAACAATAGAAGCTAAAATCATCACGATATAAAGAAAGGGGATATTGCTCCAGATTTCAATAATGCGCTGGAAGAACAAATCAAAATATCCCCCTAAATAGCCCATTAAACTACCTAAAATAACCCCAACAATATAATTAAAGCCTAATAAAATAAGAGAGAAAAATATCGCTATCCGAAAACCATAAACAATACGGGCAACAATATCGCGGCCTAAAGTATCGGTACCTAAATAATGTTTTGACGTGATAGATGGGGCATAGGGTGGATAGCTTTCGGTGGATAAGTCGGTTTCATTAGGGCCAAAGGGAATAGCGGGCATGATGAGCCAGTTATTTGATTGAGACTCCAACCATTGCTGTTTGAGTTCTTTGTAATTAGTTTCATATTGATAATCTAAACCAAAGGTTTTGCCTGGAATTATCTTGCCGTAAGTGGGTAGGTAATAACTGCCTTCATATTTTACGATTAAGGCTCGGTTATTAATTAATAGCTCAGCAAAGCAACTTAGCAGTATAAATAGGCTAAGTAAGACGGCAGACCAGTAGCCTCGTTTTATTGATTTAAAGCGCTGCCATTGACGACTTTTTAAAAAACTCATTGGAAGCGTACTCTCGGATCAAGTAACGCCACGCAAAGATCGGATAACACATTGCCCAGCAAATAAAGCACAGAAGAGATGGCTAAAATTCCCATAACAATAGGGTAGTCTCGTTCGACAATAGATTCATAACCTAATAAACCGATACCGTTAATATTAAAAATAGTCTCAATTAAAAAAGAGCCTGTTAATATAAAACCAATATTTTGCCCAAAAGAGGTAGC
>CBDUPS010000084.1:0-6589 GCA_965369155.1 uncultured Spongiibacteraceae bacterium | reverse complement strand
TTTACCGGAGCACCCAAGCGGGTATTCAGCCCTTCGTAAATATCCCACTCTGGCATATAAATAACGCCACTTTCACGGGCAGCAAGCTTTGCCTTAACATCCAGCCAGTTATCCCCTAATGGGCAGATGCCCGACATGCCAGTTACTACTACTCGTCTCATTACATCATTCCGCCATTAACTGAGATCACTTGTCGCGTAATATACGCTGCATTATCACTACATAAATAGCCAACTAAACCTGCAACTTCTTCAGGCTTACCCATACGCCGTGCCGGTACCATTTTCATGGCTTCATCAGGTATATCCGCCACCATATCGGTATCGATAATGCCAGGGGCCACACAGTTAACGGTAATTTTGCGTTTAGCCAGCTCTAATGCCAATGTTTTGGTAGCAGCCATAACCCCTGCTTTTGCCGCACTATAATTAGCCTGCCCTCTATTGCCCATTAAACCAGAAACCGACGCCAGCGTAACAATACGCCCCCCCTGCTTTGCCCGTACCATTGGCATAACAATAGGGTTGAGCACATTATAAAAACTATCTAAATTGGTGTGTATCACCGAGTCCCACTCATCCCCTGTCATCGCCGGAAACGCATTATCTCGGGTGATACCTGCATTGCTTACCACTGCGTAATAAGCCCCGTGAGTGTCCATATCGTTTTCAAGAGCTTGTTTTGTTTGGGCGCGATCTGCAATATCAAAGCAAAGCACTCGGGCATTAGCGCCTTTTTGTTTAATAAGGCTGGCTACATCTTCTGCATCTGCTACGCGAGAGCGACAATGTAGCACGACATCAAAGCCATCCTCGGCTAACTGCAAGGCTATGGCCTTACCAATACCACGGCTTGAGCCGGTTACTAATGCGGTTCTATTGGTCATTTATTACACCGTTTTATTACTGTCTAAATACTGTTTTATATTATTAGGCTGAAATGCTGACACTACCGCATCAACTCGTACTTCTCCACCACAAAGAATATGGCAGCGATAAGATCCCATGCCCTCCTCATCTTCATATAATGTCTCAACCGTAATGTGTAACTCATCGGTTAGCTCAAACCACGGTTTATGTGTGGTTAGCTTTCGGGTGCCTAATAAAAAACCCAACTGTGGAGGGAGATTTTTTTTAAAGCGCCGTATCCCCTCAAGGGCAGAAATGCTTTGCGCCATATACTCAAGCCCCACCCAGGTCGGCACACCTTCAGCTTGTAGATACTCCGTATCGGGCTGTATTAGCACCTGGGCGGTAAGACTGGTGTCATCGTACTTAATAATTTTATCAATAAGTACCATACGCCCACCATGGGGCAATAGTTGCTCGGGATCATCAAGCGGTATTGGCCGTTGCGTATCAGTCATTTAACGCCCCAAGAATAACCGTGGCATTGTTACCCCCAAAAGCAAAAGAGTTAGATAAACAATAACGCAGATTCTGGCTTATCTGCCCGGGCTTCACTAAATGAATCGCCGGTAACCCGTTATCTCGCTGTCCATCAAATACCTGTGGAGGTAGCCGCTTTTCTTGATTATAAGAGGATAGCAACAGCCAACAAAAAGCCGCCTCTAATGCCCCCGCCGCACCTAAGGTATGACCAGTTAACGCCTTTGTTGAGCTACAGGGTATTTTATCAGTAAAAATATCAAAAACCGCTTTGCTCTCCATCGCATCATTTAATGGGGTAGCGGTACCATGAAGATTGATATAACTAATGTCTTTGGTGCTTAAAGAGGCATCACTTAAGGCCATCGCCATCGAGCGTTTTGCCCCACCACCCTCAGGGTCGGGAGCCGACACATGATGTGCATCACTCGACTCGCCAAAGCCACACAGGGCAATACTGCTATTAACGTTAGGCTCTTTGCTCATTAAAAATAAAGCGGCGGCCTCCCCGATATTAATGCCATTACGGTTAGCACTAAAGGGTAAGCAAGGCTCAGGAGATATTGCCTGCAAAGCACCAAAACCATGTAATGTTAAGCGACATAGGGAATCAACGCCCCCAACTAATACAGCATCGCAGACATCGGCCTCTAATAAGTTACGCGCAACACCTAATGCTCTGGCACTAGAAGAACAAGCCGTTGAAATCGTTAAAGCCAAATTACCTAACTGCAAGTAACGGGCTAAAAATTCGGCCACCGTGCCTATTTCTTGTTGCTGATAATGAAAATCATCAGAAAAGGATCCCGTTTGTATCTCATGTTGCAGTGCATTCTCCCCCGATAAAATACCCGAGGTACTGGTGCCCATAACTACAGCAACCCGTTTAGCCCCATATTGAGTAACCGCCTTATCAATATCTGGTTTTATTTGCTCTAATGCTTTTAGTGCTAAGCGATTATTGCGGCAATTATAAGAGGCTAACGACTCAGGTATTAAAGGCAGTTCATCAAAAACAGCTCCCACCGTTAATGGCTTACCCGGTGTAAATTCCTCAGACAACGATAAATTACGCGTACCTTGTACCAATTGATTAAGCACCACTTTGTGCTCACAACCTAATGGCGAACACAAACCTAATGCATTTAAATAATAGTGCTGACTCATAAAGGCTCTCGCATTAAGGTATTAATTTCTAGCGCGTACTCTCGCAAAGGATTATCTATTTTTACTGTATCGTCCCAAGGGTCATCACCATAGCGTATTAATAATAATGGTTGCTCTTTATTAAATATCCAACGCTCACCGTGGCTCTCTTGTACTGAAAAGTCCGTATCAGTAAAAGCACTTTGTAAACTTTGTAATGGCCAATAGGCCCATAAAAAATCTCGCAACACATAAGCTGGATTCATATTTTTAGGCAGCAAACTGCTTGTTGCCGACTCAATAGTCTTGCCATCGTAACTAACACTAAAAAGTACAACCCCCATTTGCCCTAATGCAACCAACACCACTTTATTGGTATTTTTTTCTAAATTCATTTGTAGTGAATAACTATTACCTTTATAGCTACCTTGCACTCGCTGGGTAGCTATAAAGTTCTCTTGTACCTCTGATGGCTGTGGCAACAAGTGAATATTAAATTCTTGCTGTATTTTTTTATCGATAGGCTGCAACCACGAGCAGCCTACTAATAACAAAAGCAGACAGTAGCAAGTTCTTTTAAAAAAAATAATATTCACCCTACACGCTCAAAAAGTTATTGCCGACACAATTCAGCTAATACTTTTAAACGCCGCTCAGGTTTATCCACATAAGGATTGGTTTTATCCCAGGCATAACCTGCCAAAATAGAACAAATCATTTTACGCACATCCTCTGATTGGTTTTTAGAAAAAATAACATCTTGGAATGGCCCTTCGTACCAACCATTCACATAAACTTTAAAGGTATTAACACCCTCAGCTAAAGGCTCCGCATATTGTTTTTGCCAATCAACCGTCTCTCCTTTTAATTGCTTATCAAGCAATGCCACAGCCTTACTGGCTGAGCGCATAGCAATGGTAACCCCTGACGAAAAAACAGGATCTAAAAACTCTCCCGCATTACCTAGCAAAGCATATTTATCTGTACATAATTTTTTAACAGCAACAGCATAACCGGCTATTTCTCTTGCTGGTGTATCCCACTTGGCATTGGCAAAAATAGTGGCAAGCGTTTCATCTTCAAAAATTATTTTCTTTAACTTTTCATCATTAGGTAAATCATACTCTTTAAAATACTCAAGGCTTGCAACAACACCTAAAGAACAGCGCCCATTACCAAAAGGAATTAACCAATACCAAACATCATCTCTTGTTGGGTGAACGCTAATTAAAATTTTATTTCGATCAAAACGTTCATCGGTAATATTATCCTCGATATGAGTAAACAATGCTCCACGAGGTGGCGTCTTAACTGGCGCTTCTAAATCGAGTAACCGAGCTAACACTCGACCAAAGCCACTACCATCTAAAATATATTCTGCTGAAAATGTCGTCTCAGATCCGTCTGGTAGCTTACAAGTAACCATTGGTTTTTCTTGCTCAAAATCTACCGCGGTAATTTCATGTTGATAACGAATATCAGCTCCTTGTTTTTCAGCTTCATCGGCTAAAATTTTATCAAAATCTGCACGCTGTATTTGGAATGTGCTTTTCCAGCCGTCTGAGAATTGCTCAGAAAAATCAAACTGGGTAAACTCGCCATTACGCTGAAATGCCGCCCCATTTTTATGTTGAAATCCGCCTTTCTTTACCGCCTCCATCATTCCTGCTTCTTCAATGTATTCCATACACTGAGGCAATAAACTTTCACCAATGGAGAAACGTGGAAATACCTGTCGCTCTAAAACTAATACCCTATAACCCTTTTGCACTAATAATGCCGAAGCAATGGCACCCGAAGGCCCTGCACCAATAACAATTACATCAAAATGGTTATTAGTTTTATTCATTTTTTATCTCCTAAATAAATATAGAATTTTTTATTATTTGCGTATTATAGAAATGGGTGCCAATAAATAAGCAACCGTCATACCAATTAACATGGTTAAGCCAAAGCCATGAATAACTGGTGTTGCACTTAATGCCAACAAACCAAAAGCCAATAATGTGGTTATAGCCGACAACGTAATTGCCAGCCATGTGGTACTTTGTGTATCCGACTCTTTAAAAAATAATGTGTAATCAACACCAATGCCCAACACCAACAGCAAGGCTAGTAAACTAAACAAATGAAACATTTCACCTAAAATACCTAGCGCAGCAACCGCAGTTAATGCTGCAATTAAAGGGGGTAATAACACTTTAACACCACCAACTATGCCATAACGCCAACAAAGTAGCAGCCCAATAAAACTGTAAGCGGCAATAATAAGCCAACCCGCTACTACCCGATAACGCCCTATTATCTCAGAGATATTATCTGCACTATTAATATAATCAACTCCATTAATACTGTTAGCCGCTTGCTTTAATAAAGTCTCATTAGAAAACTCACCCAAGAGAACAATAGATGCTGAGACACCTGATGATTCTTGCAACCATAAAGAGGTAAAGTCTTTTCCTGCTGGCTCCGTTAACCATTGCTCTACTGTCAAACTATCTGTTGAATTGTTAATTTGCTTTTGCCAATCATTAGCGACACTTTCAGACAAGCCAATGGTTTCTGCCCATTGCTGTATCGCACTTTTTTCTCCATCCATATTTTGGCTTAATGTTATCCATGCCTCATGGTTATTCTGTTGTTTTTTATCTGAGGGTACAAAACGAGAAATAGCCGTATAACTTTTTAAATCATTGGTTTTTTGAAACCCCTTAAGCTGCTGCACTAATAACTCTTCGCGCTCTAAAACCTGAGTACTTGATTCACCCCGCACAACAAAAAACTGTGGTGCATTACTATGGCCTAATAATTCTCGTATTTTCTTTTCTTGTTTTTGTAATTCAGCAGAAGGCGGTTGAAATTGACGAATATCATCCACTGTTTTTACTTTATTTAATCCAATAAAAATAAAAGGTAGTAACAGTAAAATTAATAACCACGGAAGTAGCGCCACCTTTTTATATATCGTTAATACACTATCGGTTATCTGTAAAAGCCATGGCTTCCCCTCGCGAAATTTATGCTTAACTAAATAGGGAAAAAGCAATACCACAGTAAGCCATGCTGACAGCAAACCTAATGCGGAGAACAATGCCATTTGTTTTAAACCTGGAACCGGCGCAAAAAATAAACCGGTATAACCTAAAAGGCTCGTCATGAGCCCTAAACTAATACCGGGCAAAATATGCTGCAATGCCCTTTTAGCGTTCCATTGATTCTCATTGGAGAATTGTTCGGCAAAAAAATGAAAGGCATAGTCAATAGAAATCCCCACCAGACTTGCCCCAAAAACTAATGTTAAGACATGCACATTACCAAAAATAAGTAACGTTCCGGCAAAGGCTACTAATACACCAAAAGCAATCGGTATCAATATATACAGTAATGGTTTTAATGAATAAAAAAGCAATACCACTAAAAAGATAATACCTAACAAAGAGCCCACACCTACCGTTGATATTTCGCTTTTTGCAGAGTTGGCTCCTGCTGCGGCATACAACACCATGCCAGTCATGAGCACATCACTTTGTGGGTATTTTTGATGAATGCTTTTTTGGATAGTTAATAATTTATCTGACAGTTGCTGTTGTACTAACAATGAAAACGTTTTTTGCTTTAACTCAGCCCGTACCACAGCATAATGAAAGCCAGCACTCTCTAATACTAATAAGTTATCTACTGCAGAGAAATGCCTATCGGCAGAGCCACCAGCAAAACTTTGTAGATAATCGGTAAACAATAACAATGGGTCATTTTGTAATATATCGCCTCTAATACCGCCACCGGGGTTATACAATAAGCGTAGGGCTTTTTTTTGTAACTCTGGTAAGTTGCCGTTGGCGATAGCGTAGCCCTCTGCCATCAAAAACAAACCGTTTTGATCAGCCTGCCATATAGGTGGTGATAATAAACCGGCACTTTCAGCACTTAACGACTGGGCGAAATCTTCTACGACCGGCAACAACCTTTTATCTACCGATGTACCCACTAAAAAAATTAATTGTTTCCCTGCACTTTGTGTCCACTGATTTACCGCTCTATCTATTACGGGGTCT
>CBDUPS010000083.1:0-6643 GCA_965369155.1 uncultured Spongiibacteraceae bacterium | reverse complement strand
CGCAAGAGGGCCAACAGCATTAGCCACATCGTTTGAGCCGTGAGCAAAGGCCATAGCGCAGGCGGTAAAAACCATGAGTACCGCAAATATCTTTTCAACACTGGCGAAGCGAGATCCTTTGGACTCATTCAGTGTTTCGTCATTTTTGATGCCCCGCAAAAAAGCCATGCCTATGAGCATTGTGAGGGCGCCTACACCCATAGCAATAAGAGCGTTTTGTAGAAAACTTAAGTGAATATCGGCATCTTGAAAAATATGCTTTAAGCCTTTGGATTGGGTAACCATGGCGATCATAAAACCCACGGCCCACATATAAAAGGGAATGATTTTTTTAGCTTGAGTGAAAGGGTCGTCGGTGTTGAGAATAAGTCGCTGTACGCTTTTAAATAAAATAAAAGAGATTGTACCGGCCAGTAAGGGTGAAACCACCCAGCTGGCGGCAATATTACCGACTTTATCCCAATGCACCGCATCAACAGAGATACCTACGGCGGCAAAGCCAACGATAGCACCAACAATCGAGTGGGTGGTGGAAACAGGCCAGCCCATCATGCTGGCTACGAGTAACCAGGTTCCGGCAGCTAGCAGGGCAGACATCATGCCAAAGACTAATAAATCAGGTTTTCCGGTAAGGGCAGAGGCATCAATAATGCCCTTTCGAATGGTTGCTGTAACCTCACCACCGGCTAGGTAGGCTCCAGCAAACTCAAACACCATGGCAATTAAAATGGCTTGCTTTACGGTTAAAGCGTTAGAGCCTACGGATGTTCCCATGGCATTGGCAACATCATTAGCGCCAACGCCCCAAGCCATAAAGACACCAAAAACACAGGCTAATATAATTAATAACTCACCGTGGGCTGCAATAACTTCCATAAATTGGCCTTATTTGTTGTTTAGCGCTATTTAAACGCTAGCTAACGAGCGATTAAAATTTGCAAGCGGCTGCCCACACGTTCAGCGGAATTTGCCAGTTCACCAATGCGTTCTATGACGTTATAAAGAAACATAACATCTACAGGAGGTAGCGAATCTTCTATCTCAAATAGTTGCGCACGAATATCAATTTGTAATGTATCTGAGTTTTTTTCTAGCTCGTTTAAATGCCGTATTAGCACTTCAATTCGTTCGGCTTCTCGGTTGCTAAAGCCGGTTTCAATGAGCTCGTCTAGTTCACGAATAGCTTTTAATGCTTGGGCGCTTGTTTGCACACAAGTATGAACAAAGTGTGCCATTGATTCGTGCATCGATTCTGGAAACGTAATTTTTCTACCTAACATAATGCCAGTAATGTCACGGGCAATATTGGCAATATGATCTTGCACTGAAACTAATTCGAGTAAATCAGAGCGGGGAACGGGGAGAAAGATACTTTTAGGCAGCTGTATACGAATTGATATTTTTAAGTCGTCTGCCTCATGTTCTAGGCGGGTCGTGTTGTTGCGCTCTAGTGTGGCAGTTTCCCAGTCATTTTTTTGTGCAGCAAGAAAAAATTGCTCCAGTGCCAAAGCGCATTGATGCACTTTGTTCATGTGCTGCTGAAGCGGTTTTATTGGTGATTGTCCAAACAAGTTGGATAATGTGTTGCCAATGGCCATAGGGTTTACTACTTAAGCGTCATTTTTAAAGGCGCTATGGTATCCGATTTGGTTGTAGGTTAGAAATTTTTTTATATTCGGTGATTGAATTACTGGTCTTAGGGCATTGGTGCGTTACACTGGAGATTCAGTAAAATAATAATTATTTCGCCAGTTAAGGACGTGTTATGCAGCAAAGGGCCGACCGTTATTTAAATCTTCGCAGCCTGTTAACTGATTTGCAGCGAGAGGGTTATATCAGCGAAGAAGATGTAGAGGCCGTTGCCAATACGCCGCGCTCTGTAGAAGATAGCAAGCTTAACCCTCTGACTTTTATAGCAAAAAAACAATTACCTAACTTAAAGAACCCAGGGGGCTACCTTGGGATTGATATGTTGGTTGATTGGTTAGCACGGCAATCAGGCCAAAGCTATTACCGTATCGACCCGTTAAAAGTTGATGCCGCAGTCATTACCGATGCCATGTCGTACTCCTTTGCTAAACGAAACGGTATTTTAGCGGTAGAAATTAATCGTGATGAAGCGGTTATTGCCTCAGCAGAGCCTTATGTGTCTAGTTGGGAGGCGGATATTGAGCATATTCTAAGTCGCCCAATTCGTCGGGTGATCGCCAATCCAGAAGATATTGATCGCTACACTATAGAGTTGTACACATTAGCGCGCTCGATTAAGGGCGCCACGGGGTTAAATCATCAGTCTTCCTCCACAAGTGGTGTCACCAATTTAGAAGCAATGTTGGAGCTAGGAGGTAAAGAAGACCCCGATGCCAATGATGCCCATATTGTTAAAATTGTTGATTGGCTTTTGCAGTATGCCTTTGATCAGCGTTCCAGTGATATTCATATAGAACCACGGCGGATAAAGGGTAATGTGCGTTTTCGTATTGATGGGGTAATGCATACGGTTTATGAAATGCCCATGTCAGTGTTAACCGCCGTCGTTAGCCGTTTAAAAATTTTGGCGCGATTAAATGTGGCAGAAAAACGCCGCCCACAAGATGGTCGTTTAAAAACGAAAAACCCTCAGGGTAGTGAAATTGAATTAAGGCTTTCCACCATGCCCACCGCTTTTGGTGAGAAGTTGGTAATGCGTATTTTTGATCCTGATGTACTGCTAAGAACAACCCGTGAGCTAGGTTTGGTGGGAGAGGACTTCGTTCGTTGGGATGCCATGACATCAAAGCCCAATGGTATTGTTTTGGTTACAGGGCCTACCGGTTCTGGTAAAACAACCACACTGTACTCGAGCTTAAAAACCTTGGCGGTACCTGAGGTTAATGTTTGTACGATAGAAGACCCTATCGAAATGGTAGAGCCTGCCTTTAACCAAATGCAGGTGCAACACAGCATTGATATTGACTTTGCCAGTGGTATTCGGTCTCTGCTACGGCAAGATCCAGACATCATTATGGTGGGTGAGATTCGTGATGCCGAAACAGCTGAAATGGCCGTACAGGCCGCATTAACAGGCCACTTGGTTATCTCAACGCTGCATACCAACGATGCACCTACGGCGGTAACTCGATTACTTGAGCTAGGTATTCCCTCATACTTAATTAGAGCGACATTGCTTGGGGTTATGGCACAGCGCTTGGTACGAACGCTTTGTGAGGATTGCAAAATTGAAAGTGAAGTGGATGAGCAGGCTTGGAAAGAGCTTACCGCTCCTTGGAAAGTGAATCTGCCTAAAAAAATGTATAAGGCCGGTGGTTGTCTTGAGTGTCGTAATACGGGGTATTTAGGTCGAGTAGGTTTATACGAGATTTTGGTGATGAGCGAAAAAGTTAGACAAACCGTATCGGGTGACTGCGATCTAGATGCTATGCGTAAATTATCGATGCGAGAAGGTATGCGCACACTACGCTTAAGTGGCGCGCAAAAGGTGGCTTCGGGAGTTACCACTATTGAAGAAGTGATGCGGGTAGCCCCAGCTCCGAGCAACGATTAATTTTAGGATTTTGATCCATGCTAGCGTTTAACGATATTCCTGGGGATTTTTGCGACGAATTGCAGCAAGTAGAGCAGGCGTTGCAGCAGTCTTTTCAGGAGCAAGATCTTCCCTTCCCTATATTACCAACGTCTCAAAGCCAACAACTAACGCGGCTTTTGTTGGCAAGCCCTTGGTGCGCAGAGCGCTTTCGTCGCCACCCCGAGTGGTTGGTAGAAATGCTACAACCATCATATAGCAACCCCTCTATAGTTTACGATGTAAACCACTACCGTAATTTGCTGACGCCATTACTAGGTGATTGCACCGATGAAGATACGTTAGCGCAACGGCTGCGTTGGTTTCGCTGCAAAGAGCAGGTGGCTATTTTGTGGCGGGATTTTAATCGGCTTAATAGTACCGAAGCGACCATTCAGCAAATGAGTAACTTAGCGGATGTCTGTATTGATGAGGCATTAACGCTGTTGTATCGCTTGCAGTGTGAAGCCTTGGGTACACCGGTTAACCGCGATGCAGAACCACAACAGCTCGTGGTTATTGGCATGGGAAAATTAGGGGCAGGTGAGCTTAATGTTTCCTCCGATGTGGATTTGATTTTTGCTTACCCTGAAGATGGGGTGACCATTGGCGGGCGCAAGGAATTTACCTCTCAGGAATTCTTTGTTCGCTTAGGTAAAAAGCTCATTAAAGCACTGGATAACATTACTGCCGATGGTTTTGTTTTTAGAGTGGATATGCGGTTACGCCCTTACGGACAAAGTGGTGCGTTGGTGCTGAGTTTTGATGCCTTAGAGGAATATTACCAAGACCAAGGCCGTGACTGGGAGCGTTACGCCATGATCAAGGCACGGATAGTCGCCGGGGATAAAGTCAATGGAGATCAGCTACTTAAAAGGTTAAAGCCCTTTGTCTTTCGTCGTTATATCGATTTTGGTGTGATTGATTCGCTACGAGACATGAAAAGCATGATTCAGCGAGAGGTTAAACGTAAAGGCCAAGAAGATAATATTAAGTTAGGTTTTGGTGGTATTAGAGAAATTGAATTTGTTGTGCAAGCATTCCAGTTAATTCGTGGCGGACGGGATGAACGTCTGCAGGCCCGCTCATTGCTTTCGGTTTTGCCGGTATTGGTTGAACTTGAAGTATTTAGTGAGGAGGAGGGCCAACAACTATTATTGGCTTATCGTTTTTTACGGGATGTAGAGCATGGGTTGCAAGGGGCTTATGAGCAGCAAACTCAGTTGTTACCTGAAAAGCCTAAAGAGCAACTAAGGCTTGCTTATACTTTAGGGTTCGCCTCCTGGGAGGAGTTTAAGAGTGCTTTATTGGCACATCGTGTGACGGTACAAGAGCAGTTTTTGCAGGTTATTGCTCCACCAGAGGCTATAGAAGAAGGCATAGAAGGTAATGATAACGAGATAAAAGAGTGGCAGGGCCTATGGCTTAATGAGTTAAGCGAAGTTGAAGAGCAGGAGTTGTTAGATGACGTGTTTGATAGTGATAGCCAGCGCTTGTTGCTGGCCTTTCGTGATGGCGGCAAGATAAAAAGACTTCAAAAGCAAGGCCTTAGGCGAATAAACCGTTTTATGCCCATATTGCTGCAACGCTTATCTGAAACAGAATCTCCTTCGGCATTACTACAGCGGTTACTGCCATTAATTGAGGCTGTTACACGACGAACCGCGTATTTAGTATTGTTAGAAGAAAATCCCGAGGCATTAGAGCAGTTAATGACGCTTTGTGGGCAAAGCGCCTGGATTGCTGAGCAATTAACATCACACCCAGTATTACTGGATGAGCTTATTGATACACGCTCGTTTTTTACGGATTGGGATAAAAGCTCATTGCGTAGCGCATTACAGCAACAATTATTGCGTTATCCAGTAGAAGATCTTGAGGCGCAAATGGATGGCTTGCGTTATTTTAAGTTAGCGCAAAGTTTACGGATTGCTGCCGGTGAGGTAACAGGGCATATACCTCTAATGAAAGTAAGTGATCACTTAACTTGGGTGGCCGAGGTTATATTAGAGCAAATATTGAGCCTTGCTTGGGGGCAAATGACCTGCAAACACGGTTTTCCTAAAAAGCCTAATGGGGAGCTGTGTGAGTTAGATTTTATTATTGTGGCTTATGGTAAGTTGGGCGGTATTGAGCTGGGTCACGGCTCCGATTTAGATTTAGTGTTTATTCATAATGGCGATGTTAATAAAGAAACTAACGGTATTAAGCCTATTGATGGGGGCTCATTTTTTAATCGCTTAGGGCAACGCATTATTCATATGCTTTCTACTAATACCCCGATGGGCTCTTTGTATGAGATTGATATGCGGTTACGGCCATCCGGTGATTCTGGATTATTGGTGGGTACATTAGCCTCATTTTCGGATTATCAACAAAACAAAGCCTGGACTTGGGAGCATCAGGCATTGGTGCGAACCAGAGTAGTCGCCGGCTGCTTAGATTTAGGCCGTTCTTTTTATCAAATACGCCATGAAATTTTATCTAAACCTCGTGATAAAACGGTATTGGCCCGTGATGTCGTCACTATGCGACAGAGAATGCGAGAGCATTTATTACCTAATGACCATGCAGGGCACTCTTTCCATCTAAAACAGAGCGAAGGAGGTATCGTTGATATCGAATTTATGGTGCAATACGCAGTTTTATTATGGGCGCACTCATTCCCCGTGCTAACACGCTGGAGTGATAATATCCGTATCCTCGAACAGCTTGGGGAACAGGGTTTATTTTCTAGTGAAAATGCGCAGGCATTGATTGATGCCTATAAAGATTATCGAGCTATGGGACATCGCTTATCGTTACAGCGATTACCCTCGATTGTGGAATCTACAGAATTTTTACAAGAGCGAGCAACGGTAACGCAGAAGTGGAAGTCGTTATTTGCTGAATAAACAGTATTAAAAAATTGAGGAGAAATATCTGATGTCAATGGCAGACCGTGATGGGGTTATTTGGATGGATGGTGAAATGGTGCCTTGGCGTGAGGCCAAAGTGCATGTGTTAACACACACCTTTCACTATGGAATGGGGGCTTTTGAAGGGGTTCGTGCCTATAACACAGAAAACCAAGGGACCTGT